>JAFDXB010000266.1 GCA_018268175.1 Bacteroidota bacterium
CGACCATTTAAATGCAATTTATTTAATAAATCCTGACCTGCCATTTGAAGATTTGCCCGATACATTTATGGATAAAGCTTCGCAATATGTATTTGAAGGAGATCATTTAAAAGTCTTATCGAAAGAGGATAAAAACTTCACAGTAGATATATATCCTGTAGTAATTGATTAAATGGTTATTTAACTTTGTGGTATGCTCCACGAAAATCCATCAGTATTAAATTTATTAAGATGCAAATGTCCCAGATGCCGTTTGGGAAATATGTTTAAGTATTCAAACATTTACAATTTTAAAAAATTTATGATAATGAACGATCAGTGTGAAGTTTGTCATCAACATTTTGATATTGAAGTTGGATTTTACTATGGCTCGGGATATGTAAGTTATGGAGTTACCGTTTTTTTAAGCGTTGTAACATTAATAATTTGGTATTTTTTAATAGGTTTTTCTTCTTCTGATAACAGAATATTTTACTGGCTTATATTTAATGCTGTTCTGTTATTGGCCTTACAGCCTTATATTATGCGATTTGCCAGAACATTGTGGCTTGCGTTCTTTGTAAAATACAACCCGCGCTGGCGCACAGAAAAACCCATTCCACCTGAAAGGTTGAATGAATCTCAAAAAAATGCCTGGTAATTACTGAACAACTATAGGCCCGGTCTCAGATTTTCCCTCCGCATTTGTCACTTTTATAAAATAAGTGCCTGACTGCAATCCTTTTAAATTAACAGAAGAAATGCCTTCACGTAAATTAGCAGATGTTACAATTCTGCCATAGGCAGAAATAATTTTATAGCTGTATTTTCCGCCACCGTTAAATTTTATATTTATGTTGCCTGTTGTAGGATTGGGATATATTTCAAAATTTTTACTGTTCTTATTTTTCAAATAAATAATTGCGCTGTAGCTGAATGCTCCATCAAGGTCAATTTGCCTTAGCCGATAATAAACTCCATTAAAAGAAGAAGACACTGAAACATCAGAAAATGCGTAGTTTACAGGTATTGAGCTATTAATATTTCCGGCAATTACGCCGGCAGATTCAAAATTGCGTCCGTTGTAACTTCTTTCAATAATAAACTCTCGGTTGTTTAATTCATAATCTGTGCGCCAGGTTAAATTTGGATATTTGTCATTCCATATTCCTTTAAAATATACAAGTTTTACCGGAAGGATATTGCAGGCTTCCAAAGTTTGAAATCCCGGAGTAGCAGGGTCAACGTCAGTGCCGTCAATTAAAAAATTAATGTAATCAACATTTCCTGAAATTTTAGCAGCAATTTCAGATTGTGTGATGGTACCATAATAATTACATTTTGCGTTAAAAGTAGCAGAGTTTGTACTAGTAATGTTATTAGTATTTTGGGAAAATGAATTAAAATGAGCTTCGTTATTTTGTGCCGCCGGAACATCTTCGGTTAAAGCGATTCCGGTGCCGTTTTGAATAAAGAAGTTATTGAGAATTTGATTTGAAAAAGTTTCGTCAGTTGCTGCGAGCCTTATTCCGTGAAGAGCATTGTTAAGAAATGAATTTTGTTCAATAATATTACCGCTTTCTGAAATTCTCATTCCTGTGATATTGTTCTGTGCAACGTTTGCTCTGTAAGTGTGGCCTCTGCTTCCGGCAACCACAAATCCGGCAGTAAATGTTCCTGAAACATAATTGTAACTGATTTCTGAGGGAAGGTCGTAGAGAGAACTTCCGTCAAAATAAATTCCAAAACGCGGCCCGGTAACTATGTTATTTTTAATTAGGAAACTGTGAATTCTTGCAGGCCCATTTTGGCGTGTTGCAATACCAAACTGATTTGTAAAAGGGGTAGTTACAGCACGAATAATATTATTTATAACTTTTGAGTTTAAACCGCGGGCACTAATTCCTAATGATTTTGTACCCATTAAAATGGTAAACCCATCAACCGTTGTATTTATCAGTGACGGGCCAAAGGAAACGCTGAAATTTAATACAGATTCATTTGTGCCGCGAGTAACAGGAGCAGCTAAAGGGCCAGCGGCAACGCCGAATTTTGCCCCTCGAAGAGTTAAATCGGCAGGTATTATTACATCGTTTTCTATATAATTTCCTGCATCAACATAAATTGTATCTCCTGCTGAATATTGAGTAAGTGCATAAGTTAATGTAGCAAAAGGTGCAGCGGCGCTTCCGTTATTTAAATCGCTGCCTACGGCAGAAGTAAATACATCACCAACAGTTGAATTATCGTTTACATACCACCTTCCTGCTAAAGCAGATGAAGAGGAAAAAATTAAAATAATTAAAAAAGTAGAAAATGTTCTCATAATTGTTGCGGTTATTGATTATAAATATATCAATAAATGTTCAATTTTTTTTAACTATGAAACTTTTCTTCCCTTCCAAACATAAGTTTTTTTAAAACTCAAAAATCCTAATGCAACTGTGTATAAAATGTGGAGTGGCTCAATAAATGGTAATAACCATAAGGTTTTTAACGAGTTAAAGAATTTGGCCACCGGAATTAAAAAGATTATTTCGATAAAAATTTTTGCTGCAAAGCAAACCAGGAAAGTTATTAGATGAAAGTTTGTTTTGTTGTGGAAACAGAAAATATAAATTCCTGCCGATAAGATTAAAAAATTATACAAGTAAATAAATGCAAGAAGCAGTTTAATGTTCCATTTTTTGTATGAAGAACTTTTGCTTGCCCATCTGATTCGTTGATTTAAAAAACTTTTAATTGTAGGGCATGCATCTGTAGTTACAATTACGTTTTTACTTTTCAAGTAAGAAATTTTATTATTTCTGTTTTTAGAAATTGAGTGTAGAAAAAACATGTCATCTCCGCTTGCTATATTTTGTGATTGGGAGTAACCTCCGGAATTTAAGAATGCCGTTTTTTTAAATGATAAGTTTGCACCATTTGCCATCACGGGAATGTTTAATCCTGCTGTAGCAGCAGTTACAGCCTGCAAACTCATGAAATCAAGAAATTGAAACAAGTTTAAAAAATTATTTTTTCGTCGGAAAACAACAGGCATCAAAACAAGATCAGGATCATTTATTTTGTAAAACGAAGAAATTACAGAAAGCCATTTTGGGCGAACGCTGCAATCAGCATCTGTGGTAACAATAATATTTCCTTTACATTCCGAAACAGCAATTTCCAATGCCTTCTTTTTATAAGAATTAATATTGCCAAAAACATAATCTGAAAGTGAAATAACTTTCACTCCGTAGGAACGAGCAATTTCGGCGGTTTTATCTGTTGAGTTATCATCAATAACAATAATTTCATAAAGGTTAGCGGGATAATCTTGCGCAATAATTTCTTTAAGTAACTCACCAATATTGTATTGTTCGTTTCTTGCAGGAATTAAAACCGAAATAAAGGCCTCGCCGAATTGAGCATTTTTATGTTCCCTTATTTTATGCCATCCTGAATTCAGGAATAATATAAGTACAACAAAAACACTTGAAAAGATTATTAGTATTACCATTATTAATAAAATGAAATTACTGTAAATAAGTTTCACACATTTTTTAAAATGCAGTTTTTTATTTTATATAAATTGTGGGCATGACATTAAGATTAATATTTTTCGGATTATTTATTTTTTTAGGGAATTTTATTTCTGCACAGCAAAAATTAAAAATTGTTTCACCGCAAAGTTCAGCGGTAAATGTTTCCTCTTCACGACAGTTTATTACCGGTGTTACATGTGCAGACTGCAAAATATTCATTAATGAAAAAGAAGTGAAGGTTTACAAAACCGGCGCCTTTGCTTATGGAGTTTGGTTAAAACCGGGAGAAAATATTTTTGAAATTAAATCAGTAAACGGAAAGAAGGAAGAAATTAAATCAATTAAATTTTCATTTACGGTTCCGCAGCCTGCACTGCCTGTATCAACAAATTCAATTGAATACTTTTCAACTTATCCTGAAGGGAATTTACTATTAAGTGCAGGAGATATAATTCAGTTTGAGGTTAAAGCTTTGCCGGGCAGCACTATTAACGTTATGGGACAACCGTTATTTGAAACATCCGGGAAAATGGCCGGCATTTACAAAGGGGAATATAAAATAAAGGATACAGATACTTTCAGGAACCTTAAGCCTGTGGCGATTATGAGAACACCAACAGGGGTGGAAGTTAAGAGAGAAGGAAGGTATAATTTTTCTGTAATGAATTCTGATGATAATAATGTTGTAATTACAAAAGGAAGATTGCCATACCTCCTATTTGGCTTGGGAGACGACAGGTTAGGAGGCGCAAAAATTGGCTATCTTGACAGCCTTATTAAATTAAAAGTAATTGGTAAAGTTGGGATTAACTATAAAATTCAGTTAGCACCGAACAGAACCGCTTATATTGAAGATGACCTTGTGGATGTTGCAGCTAAAGGTGAATTATATACAACATCGTTAACTAACAAATGGCATGTTTACGGAGATGGTAAGTATGATTATATACAGATTCCATTGTCAACACGATTGCCATATCAATCAATGCAAATTGTAGAACCATCAAAGGTAGTTGTTGATATTTTTGGTGCAATAAGTAACACAAACTGGATTACAGTTTTAAATTCAGCTAAAGAAATTTCTAATTTAAGTTATGAGCAAGTAAGTGATGAAGTATTAAGGGTAACAATAAATTTAAAGCATAAGCAACACTGGGGGCACACAGTTTATTATTCCGGAAACACTTTAATAATAAGAATTAAAAATCAGCCCGCCAATCTTTCATTGTCGAACTTAACAATTGCTGTTGATGCCGGCCATGGCGGAACAAATACCGGCGCCGTTGGCATTACGGGTGTGCCGGAAAAGGAGATAACCTTGCAGTTAGCAAAAAAATTGCAGCAAGAATTGGTGGATGCCGGTGCAACAGTAATAATGACAAGGGAACAAGAGGAGTTTTTTGATAATAAAAAGAGAATCACATTTTACAGAGATAGCCTTCCTGATTTGCTGATAAGCATACATTTAAATGCTTCGGGCGACCCTTTAAGTGTGGAAGGCACAAGTACATTTTACCGTTATCCGGGATATAGAAAACTAAATGGGTTTATCCATGACAGGTTGCTCGAATTGGGATTGAAGGATTATGGAAATAACGGATCTTTTAATTTCATGTTAAACAGCCCTACAGAGTATCCGAATTCATTAGTTGAAACATTATTTTTAAGCAATCCTGCGGAGGAAGAAAAGGTATTGGACATTGATTTTCAGCAGAAGATTGCAGAAAAAATAGTAAAGGGGTTAACTGATTTTTTAAAATATGCGGGTCAACATTAACATTTTTTGCCAAAAACGCAACAGCTATTTAGTAACTTTGCGCATTCAATAAAAAAGATGTCAACAGATACAGTAGCGAAACCGGTTTTAACAGCGAAGGATTTTGCAACCGATCAGGAAGTGAGATGGTGCCCGGGTTGTGGCGATTACAGCATTTTGGCTCAGGTTCAAAAAATAATGCCTACCTTAGGAATTCCCAGAGAGAATTTTGTAATTATTTCGGGTATAGGCTGCAGCAGCAGGTTTCCGTATTATATGAACACTTACGGGATGCATAGCATTCACGGCAGGGCAACGGCAATTGCAAGTGGTTTAAAGGCAACACGGCCTGAACTAAGTGTTTGGATAGTTACCGGAGATGGGGATAGTTTAAGTATTGGAGGTAATCATACTATTCATATTTTAAGACGAAACTTTGATGTGAATATTTTGCTTTTCAATAATCAGATATACGGTTTAACCAAAGGCCAGTATTCACCAACTTCGGAAACAAATAAGGTAACAAAAAGCACTCCTCTTGGAAGTATAGATCATCCTTTTAATCCTCTTGCTTTAGCACTAGGTGCAGATGCTTCATTTATTGCGCGGTCAATGGATAGAGATCCAAAACATTTGCAGGAAATGCTGTTAAGAAGCCATGGCCACAAGGGAAGTTCATTTTTAGAGATTTATCAAAATTGCAACATATTTAATGATGGGGCATTTGAAATATTCACTGAGAAGGGAACCAGGCCACAAGAAACTGTGTATCTTCAAAATGGGCAACCATTGATATTTGGCGCTGAAAAAAATAAGGGTATTAAGTTAGATGGATTAAAGCCAGTTGTTGTAAATACCGCTGATGTACCAGCTTCCGAGCTTTGGATACATGATGAGCAGGATTTTTATAAGGCCCAAATATTGACAAGAATGTTTGACGATCCTAATCAGGATGAACATTTGCCACGTCCATTTGGGGTTTTTTATGCAAAGGAAAGAGCGTGTTACGAAGATATTCTGCAGATGCAGATAGAAGAAATAGTTTCAATAAAAGGGGAGCCTGATCTTGATGCATTGTTAAGAGGTAAAGAATCGTGGGAAATTGATTAAATTCCGGAAGTTTAAATTTGGATGAGCCATATAATGATTTACGATTTTAGATTTTAGATTGACGATTTACGATTTTAGATTTTAGATTGGGGATTTTTGATTTACGATTTACGATTTTAGATTGGGATTGTAGATTGACGATGCTGTAATTTTGTAAATGAAAAATCAGCGTTTAGCTTCGAAATCTCAATCAAATTCGTGCTTTTGAATGGTTTAACAAGCAACAAATTAAGCAAGGAGGAAAGAAGAATTTCAAAAAGGAAAGGAAAGTTATCGTTAATATACACATAAAAAATACCCCAAAAACTCCCCATAATTTTTTGGAAGTCTGCAAATTATTTTGCATTAGGAAACAACGGCCGCCCCTCCCCACGGAAAAGTTACGAAACTGCTGGAATTAAAGCGAATATTAAACGTTTAAGTTCGGATAACTACCTAGAACACCAATTTATAGAATGGCATGGAAATTCAATGACAGCCTTTGAAAAATATGACTCCGCGATTATCTGCGTCATCAGCA
>JAFDXB010000267.1 GCA_018268175.1 Bacteroidota bacterium
GATGTTTTTATAAACTTTGTGAACTTTGTGCGAATTCCTTTGTGAACTTAGTGGTTAACATTTACCGCAAACGGAACGAAGAATTTTGAAATTTGTGTGCTATTAAAATTTCGCCCACCGGGGCTTGAGGAAGCCGCTGATGTTTTTATAAACTTTGTGAACTTTGTGCGAATTCCTTTGTGAACTTAGTGGTTAACATTTACCGCAAACGGAACGAAGAATTTTGAAATTTGTGTGCTATTAAAATTTCACCCACCGGGGCTTGAGGAAGCCGCTGATATTTTTTTAAACTTTGTGAACCTTGTGCGAATTCCTTTGTGAACTTAGTGGTTAACATTTACCGCAAACGGAACGAAGAGTTTTGAAATTTGTGTGCTATTAATAATTCGCCCACCGTGGCTTGAGGAAGCCGCTGATGTTTGTAGATACTTTGCGCCTTTTGTGCGAATTCCTTTGTGAGGATTGTGGTTACCTGTATTTAAAAAGAACAATTAACAATTAAATTAAATTTTTTCCTTAATTTCGCACCTTTTATGAGGCTGATCAAAATATTCTCCTTACTTATTGCTGTGTCCTTTGTAATTGTGTCTTGCAATAATTTGGCAAAAATTCAAAAAAGCAAAGATCCGGAATACAAGCTTCAGAAGGCTAACGAATTTTTTGAGAAGAAGAAATACAAAAATGCTCAGGCATTATATGAAGAACTTTTTACAACTTACAAAGGAAGCCAGAAGTTCGAAGAACTGTATTATAAATATGCCTATACATTTTACTATTTAGGGATGTATCATGAGGCTGAAGGGTTGTTTAAAGGATATCTGGAAGTATTCCCAACCAGTTCCAAAGCAGAAGAAATTGATTATATGCGTGCATATAGTTTTTATAAGCAATCGCCACCTGTGGAACTTGAACAGGTAAATACAAAAAAGGCAATGCTTATGATGCAGACTTTCATAAATACTCATCCCGGCTCAGAAAGAAATAAAGATGCTGCTAAAATAATTGATGAAGCTCGTGCAAAACTTGAATTGAAAGATTATAAGACTGCCAAATTGTATTATAATCTATCTCAATACCGTGCTGCGGCTCTTGCATTTGCCGATCTTCTTGATAGTTATCCTGAATCAATGAAGGGAGAAGAATATAAACTGATGGTTGTGAAATCGTATTATCAGTTTGCACGTTTAAGCATTGAATCCAAAAAACTTGAGCGTTATGAAAAAGTAGTGGAAGAATATCAGGATTTTTTGGATAGGTTTCCGGAAAGTTCACTTAGAAAAGAAGTTGAAAGTTATAGTAAATTAAGTTTAAATCACATTAAAGAATTAAAAAATGAGCAAGCTACGTCGTCTGCAGGGTTCTAATACAAGCAGCAATGTTGAACCAAAAAACCTGGCTTCCTTAAGAGATAAAACAGGCAACCTTTATGAATCAATTGCTGTTATCGCTAAAAGAGCAAACCAGATAAACGTTTCTATTAAGGAGGAACTTCACAGTAAACTTGAAGAGTTCGCAAGCCATACTGATAGCCTTGAAGAGATTCATGAAAATAAAGAGCAAATTGAAATCTCGAGAGCTTACGAACGTATGCCAAATCCTGCAATTCTTGCAACTCAGGAGTTTGTAGAAGATAAGGTGTATTTTAGGAAAGAAGAACAAGATCTATTCAGCTAATTATTTACTTTGTAAACTACAATTAGAAATGATAATTTTACGACAGTCTAAAACTGTCGTTTTTTTATGCTTGAAGGAAAAAAAATTTTACTCGGCATCACAGGAAGTATTGCCGCATATAAAATAGCAAATCTAACAAGGTTGCTAGTTAAACAAAAGGCTGAAGTTAAAATTGTAATGACACCTGAGGCAACTAAGTTTGTTTCACCTCTTACTCTTGCAACACTTTCAAAGAATGAAGTTGTTGTAAATATTTCTGATAACAATTCATGGAATAATCACGTACTTCTTGGCCGCTGGGCTGATGTTTTTGTTATTGCTCCTTTAAGCTGCAATACTTTATCAAAAATGGCTCATGGAATTTGCGATAACGCTCTTCTTGCTGTTTATCTTTCTGCCACATGTAAAGTTTTGGTGGCGCCTGCAATGGATGACGATATGTTTCATCATTCTTCAACAAAAAATAATTTTAATATAATCAGGTCGTATGGAAATGAAATTATTGAACCTGAATACGGTGAACTTGCAAGTGGTTTAACCGGCTTCGGCCGGATGGCTGAACCTGAAACAATTCTTCAAAAAATTAATGAAACTGTAAATCAAAAGAATGACTTTTTAAACAAGAAAGTATTGATAACTGCCGGGCCAACTTATGAACCGATTGACCCTGTCAGGTTTATCGGCAACAGAAGTTCCGGAAAAATGGGAATTGCTTTAGCGAAAGAATTTTACAATCGCGGTGCTGAAGTTACGCTTATTGCCGGTCCGGTTTCCACCGAACTTCCGGCAAAATGCCGGATAATAAAGGTTGAAACTGCCGATGAAATGTTTGAGGAATGCTTAAAATTATTCCCCGATACAGATATAGCAGTAATGTCTGCAGCTGTAGCTGATTATAAGGTATTAAACCCCTCTGCACAAAAGGTTAAAAAATCAAATGAAAATCTCACACTTAAACTTGAGGAAAACAAGGATATTTTAAAACACCTGGGAAATATAAAAACTACACAAATTCTTGTGGGCTTTGCACTTGAAACAAATGAGGAAGAAGAAAATGCACTAAAAAAACTAAGAGCAAAGAATGCAGATTTTATTGTTTTAAATTCTTTACGTGATAAGGGAGCAGGCTTCGGGACCGACACCAACAAAATCACTATTTTTGCAAAGGATGGAAATAAATTTGATTTTTCTTTAAAATCAAAAAATGAAATTGCTGCTGATATTTTAAATGTCCTTAAAAAATATGAAGATAATTAAACTGGTTTTAATATTAATTCTTGCTGCAAGCATTAATGTTTCTGCACAAGAATTAAACGCTCGTGTTAGTGTAGTAAGCAGCAGGGTAGGAACATACGTAAGCCCAAGCACGTTTACCACATTGCAGACTGCGCTTAATAATTTTTTGAACAACAGAAAATGGACAACAGATAATTTTGGCGTTAATGAAAAAATTGATTGTAATTTTTCACTTAACCTTGAACCTACAGATGAACAAAATGTTTACAAGGCAACATTAATGATTCAGGCGGCACGGCCAATTTATAATACTTCTTTTTTATCTCCCTTAGTAAATTATAGAGATGAAAATATAATTTTTAAATATGTAGAATTCCAGCAACTCGATTTTAATGAAAACCGGGTAAGTGGTACCGAACCGTTACAATCTAATCTCACTGCAATTTTTGCATATTATGCATACATGATCCTCGGATTTGATTACGATTCTTATTCTTTAAAAGGTGGAATTCCATATTTTCAAAAGGCACAGAATATAGTAAATAATGCACCCGACGGCAGAGGTATTTCAGGTTGGAAACCTTTTGATAATATTCGTAACCGGTACTGGCTGGTTGAAAATATGCTTAACAGCAGATATAATGTGTTTCATGATATTTACTATGGCTATTACCGCATGGGACTTGACCA
>JAFDXB010000268.1 GCA_018268175.1 Bacteroidota bacterium
AACTCCTGCCCCACAGCAATCAGACTGGTATGTGCAGTATGCACAAGCATTTCTTGCAAATAAATTAGCGGGCCTGTCAGATATGGATGCTCACAATGCAGCCCGTTCAGTAGCAGACATAGGCCGTCCGGCTCCCGGAAGTAAAGAATTTAAAACCCTTTTCGATAAAGTTCGTTCGCTGCCAATTCCTAAAGGAGGTTTGTTTGTTGATAAAACAGATCTATATCAGGTAGAAGGCCAATATAATTTAAGCCATGTAACTTCTAAATTTGCTGACGTATTAATAGGCGGTAATTACAAGAAATATGTATTAAATTCTGAAGGAACTTTGTTTGCAGATTCAACAGGCACAATTGATATTAATGAATATGGAGCTTACCTGCAGATTGCAAAAAGTTTCCTTGACACAAGATTAAGGATTACTCTTTCAGGCAGATACGACAAAAATCAAAATTTTGATGGAAGATTTACACCAAGAGCAACAGCTCTTATAAAAGTTTCTGAAAATAATAATTTCAGGCTTTCTTACCAGACAGCATACCGTTTCCCCTCAACCCAACAGCAATGGATTAATCTAAATGTAGGAGGTAATACTAAGTTAATTGGTGGTGATCCATCATTCAGAGAGTTCTACAATTTTAATGGAAACATGGTTTACTATCTTGATGATTTAAGAAACGGAACTGTAAAACAATACGATTTTAAAAACTACAAACCTGAATCTGTTTCTACTATCGAAGCAGGATTTAAAGGGCTTCAACTAAACGGGAAATTATTGATAGATGTTTATGGATATTATGGCCAATATCAAGATTTCTTAACACGAACTCTATTAGTTCAAAATAAAACCGGCGCTGCAATTTCTGCTGCAGATACCTCTGCCGGAAACATTTACTCTGTGCCTGTAAATATTGCTGATAAAGTAAAAACGTATGGTTTTGGAATTGGATTAGATTACCGTTTGCCTTATAATTTTGGAATAAGCGTGAATGCTTCATCTGATGAACTAACAGATCTTCCGGCAGGTTTTGTTTCCTTCTTTAATTCACCTAAATACAGAGTAAATGCAACCTTGGCAAATACAGGTTTTGGTAAAGGAAATATTTACGGTTTTAATATTACTTACAGATGGCAGGATGAATATTTTTACCAGGGAGATTTTGCCAGTGGTACAGTTCCTGCATTCCAAACATTGGATGCACAGTTCAGTGTGAAACTACCAAAAACTAAATCTATGATTAAATTAGGAGCTAACAATCTTTTAAACCAATATTACTATAATGCAATAGGTAATTCTCAAATTGGTGGATTATATTATGTAAGCTTTGGTTATAACCTTTATTAATCCTAATTCATAAAAATTTAAAAAGAAATTTATGCTAACAATAAAAAATAAAATCAGGTCCGGATTTGCCATTCTACTGGCATCTGCGATTTTTATTTCTTCTTGCAATAAAGATCCTATGGAGTTTCCGGTACCAACGCCGGTTCCTTCAACAGGAGCAACATTAGGTGATACATTAAAAACAAATGCAGACGACAGTTTATATTATCGCCTGATTGTAAGAGCCGGTATGGCAGGGATGCTTAATTCCAGAACTAACAGTTATACTATGTTTGTTCCGGGAAACAATGCTATGAAATCCTTTATTAACGCCATTTCCGGCGGAGCCGTACCTTTAAGTGCGCCTGATGCGGTTTTCTCAGGATTTATAACTACAAACATCCCGGCAACAACTGCTGCATCTATTGTAGGTTACAATATAATTCCGCAAGCAGTTCCTGCATCAGCTTTCGGAAATACTTTTCCTAACATGCAATATCCAACATTGCTCAACCCTGCACCATCCGTAAGTGCCCTGTTACGTTTAACTACTTTCCCAACTAACAGAAATGGTAACTGGGTAAATAATGTGCCAATGACCACGGTTGACTGGAAAGCAGCAAACGGGTATATACATCATACACTTGCGCTTGTGGCCCCACCACAGAGATATTTGTGGAATAGAATTGATACAGATACAGATCTTACTTATTTAAAAGCCGCAATTCAAAGAGCAGACAGCGGAACAGTGGCACCCGGCTATTTGCAAGGGGTTTTATTGAATATTGGCGCAAATCTAACAGTGTTTGCACCGAATGACAATGCTTTTAAAACTGCTTTAACCGGAGCAATTGCTCAGGCGCTGATTCGTGCAGGAGTTCCGCCGGCAACGGCGATGACTCAGGCAACTTCGCTTGCATCAACACCTGCAGTATTTCAAAACCCTGCATTGTTTCCTGTTCTTACAGCAGAACTTGTGAAAGGATTGATAGTTTATCACGTTTTGGGGAACAGAGCTTTTGTAAATAATTTTCCAACAACAGAAGAAAGTTATCCAACACTTTTAAATACAGCAATACCAACACATCCGGGAGTAAAGTTACAAGTAACATTTGGTGCGCCATTCCCTTCTGCTGCAACGGTAAAAGGACTGGAAAATCCAACACCTTCGAACATTATAATAAACGCATCACCTTTAACTCCTGATCCTGCGGGCAGCAGCGACCAGAATTATTTGAATGGCGTTTTACATAAAATTGATCAGGTATTATTGCCATTGCCTTTATAAATATTTTTAAACTAAAAATCAAAGCTGCCATGAGGCAGCTTTTTTTGTGCTTCATATTTGCAGAATAAAAAATATTTTGGTTCATATTTTGTTATGGAACAGCAATAAAACTCCTGAAAATGAATAAATTACTTTGGCTTGTAAACCCTGTAACTTTCACTGATTCAGATATAGATTATCCTGTTTATATCAGCAAAATTCTAAACACTAAATTAACCGCATTACTTCTTGATGAATATAAACTTCAACCATTAATGGTTGTTTCAAACGATCCGATGTTCCCTACTGTAGAATACCGAATTCCAACACTTGAAATACCGGATAATCAACCCGCTTTATTTGAAGAAGGTAAACAACGTATTTTAAATTCAACTCAAAGCAGTAATATTTCCCTTGTGCTTCATGAAGGATCAGGCGATGCCGAAAGCGACATTCTTATTGAGAGCCGTTTCAGCGATTTGATTGTTGTTAAATCTAATATCTCATTTAACTTTTCTGATACCAATGTTCCAAGCAATTTTTTAATGAATATCCTTCCAAAGGTTGAATGTCCAATTTTAATACTACCGGAAAATCTGCAAGAAATAAATGAAATATTCTTCACTTACAATGGAAGCTATTCTTCTCTTTATGCAATAAGGCAATTCTCATTGTTATTTCCGCAGTTATCAAAATTGCCTGTAACAGTGTTATATGTTCCTGAAGAGGAAGGTGAAATCAAGTATCAGCAACATTTAAAAGAACTTTTATATCAACACTACGAAAATTTATCAATAAAAGTTTTAAAAGGTGATGCCGGAACTGCAATAGAAAAAGAATTAGCAACAAAATCAAATGCTATTGTTACTTTTGGTGCTTTGGGAAGAAATAAATTATCATATTTTTTCAAAAAGAGTACTGCCGAAAATTCTTTGAACAAACTGCATTTGCCTTTGTTTATAACTCATCCCTGATAATTGGATTCATTAACTCACATAGCTATTGGCGCTTGTTTAGGCGAAGGCTTCGCCGGAAACAGGATTGGAAAAAAAGCAATGTTGTGGGGCATACTTGCGCATAGTTTGCCTGATATAGATATAGTTGCTGCTTTTTGGATGCCGCTTACAAATGAATTAATTGCACACCGTGGTTTTACTCATTCAATTTTATTTGTAATATTAATTTCACCTGTTCTTGCAATTATTGCTAAAAGGTTTCACAAAGGCCGGATTAGTTTTACATCATGGTTGCTTTTCTTTTTGCTGGCAACGGGTCTGCATATATTTTTAGATGCATTCAATAATTATGGCACCGGCTGGTTCGAACCTTTTAGCCATACACGAATTTCGTTTAATACTGTTTATGTTGTTGATCCCTTGTTTTCAATATGGTCGGTTATAGCATTAGCTGTTTTGATATTTACCTCATTTAAAAATAAAATTCGCGGTTTTATCTGGAAGTTTGGTTTAATAATGACAACATTTTATTTAGGCTATTGTTGTGTTAATAAGCTAATTATTGATGCAGCATTTAGGAATGAATTAAAA
>JAFDXB010000269.1 GCA_018268175.1 Bacteroidota bacterium
CCAATATCTTTATTGCGCCAAAATGGCCCTCCGGGGTGGATCAAAAAAAATTCATACGCCCGATTTTTATTTCTATAAAGAATTATGCCTGCACTAATTTTAGCCAAGGAAACTATTTTTCTGAAAGGTACATCTATAAAAAAGGGAAGCCTCAAAAAGTATAAAACTTTATGAGGCCAAACTCCCAACTTAACCGCATTTTTAGAAAACTCAGAAAGTAAATCCTGCGATTTCTGTTCCGTTAGATTTGTAGTAAACTACTCGACCAAGTTCATCAATTTTATAATCAGGGTCTTTTTTATCGCCTAAAATCATTTTTCGAATTTCTTTACCGTTGGTTTTGTCTATAATCATTAACCCCGCATCTTTTGCCATATTGCTTTCACCGAAATTTGTAAGCATAGCTATATAATTATTAGCTTGCTTAGTTGCATTGAATCTCTTACTTATTGATCTGAAACTTTCTGCTGCAGCTCCGCTGAATGCAACAGCATTGGCATTGGCATTTTTAATTTTATTATCAAGTGAAGGGCTTGTGCTTCCGTAATAGCCTTTAGCGTAGCTTAATTGAGCACTCTCAGCCATTTGCTCAGCAGCCATAGCTGCTGAAGCCAAACCGCCCAAACCACTTAAAATTTTACCGGCCATAGTTCGGCCCGGAGGGCGTTGATAAGTTTTATAAACTTCTTTACCTGAGTAATCGTACAAAATTGCATTTTGATTTGATGTAATTAAAATTCCATTATCTCTCACCTGTAAATCATCAGGCTCTTCATCACCAACTAATTTTATTGAAGAAACCCATTCTTTAAGATCACCCTTTTCGTAATCTACCATGTAGATTGTTCCTTTTGCATAAACATATCCTATTCTTTCTTTGTTTTGGCCAACACAATTTTTTACTGCAAAACCTTTGGCCCAGGTTTTTTCACCGCTTTCCAAATCAAGAATATTTATTTGATCTGTTGTACGGAAATACAATCCCTGTGGAACAAGTTGTAAATCTTTTACTGTTCCTTTTACAGAAAGAGCTTTTTTGCTTATAGATTTACCGGCATCTAAATCAACAATGCTTATAAAGTTAGTTCCCTGATCTCTCTGTGTTCCAAGAATTAATTTGTTGCCTGAAAGTTTATAACAAAGAACATCTCCCTGCAAATCCACTCCATCAGCCCATTTTTCCTTTCCTGTATTTTCGTCAAGGCAAAGCAGTTGAGCCCTGTTTTTCTTTCCGGCGCTCGATCTTTTTATTTTGCCAACAAGGCCGCCTCCGCCCTGATTTGCTTTTGCAATATCGCCGGCAGTTTTTTCTGCGGTGGCAACCAGCATACCATGCGAATCTTGTAATATGTAAGCAATGGGCGAGGGAAGTTCGTATCGTTCCCACAGTTCTTTGCCATCAGCAACATTGAAGCAGGTTAGATAATCCTGATTCCAGAAATAAATAACGTTTTTGTTTTCATATTGGAAAAAGTCAGCCGAAGTTAATGTTGCCATTTGTCCTGCTGCTTTATCAAATCCTTTTCCTCCGGGAAACATTCCACCAAAACCCTTAGTTTTTTCCGGAGCTGCAACAGGTAAATCGCTTTTCATTTTTATTGAATAAAGAATTTCGCCTGATTGCTTATTAAGTTTATAGATATTTTTATCGGTTGCAATGAAAATTCCATCCGAAACTTCATTTGCCTGAGAAACTATTTGTTCGGAATTTTTATTGAATAGTTTTTCCTGCTCCCATACTTTTTGGCCTGTTGAAAGATCAACAAGCATTAAAATCAATCCCTTTTTTCCACTTCCATAAAATATTACTTTGTTGCTTTGCAGAAGATAGATTCTTTTTGTAACTGCCGTTAATCCAAGGTCGCGGGAGTTAGCAACTACCTTTCCTGTAACCACATCAAGAATATTATTTGTTGATTTTAAAAGGCCTGTTTTTGATAATGCAACATAAGGTGTTCCTTCAATTGGGTCGTAATTAGATTCCTGAATATTTTCTATTTCATCATTTTTCCAAATTTCGGCGCCTGTTGAGGGATTCAAACCATAAAGGCCATCTTTTGTGGCAACAACTAAAGTGCCTGCGTCTGAAATGCGATACCAGTTAATTTTTGATGGGAATTTTTTCTCCCAGTTTGGATCCTTCTGTGCAAACAGAAAAATGCTCATTAATAATAGCGTGGTTAAGATTGAGAGAATTTTCATACTTAAGTTTTGTACAAAAAAATGACAAATGAAATATAAATCAAATACCATCTGAACGGTATATTTCATTAAAAAAATGTAAAAGGTCAAATTGGTTTCGGCCTTTATTATACTTTTGATTTTAAAAATTTTTTTTGTGAAATACATCCTGCCTTTACTGTTTATTTTTTGTTCTTGCAGCACAAAAGACAAAAACATAAAACCATCAAAACAAGTACTGCCTATAACCTCTTCAGCAGAAGAAATAAAAAAAGATCCTGCTTCAGCAAATGAAATAATGGCTCGCAAACAAGTTCCGGTTTTATGCTATCATCACATACGTGATCCAAAGCCCGGGCAAAGCGAAACTTTCAAAAGTTATTCAGTATCGCCGGTGCAGTTTGCAGATCAAATGAAGGCTTTAAAAGACAGTGGCTTTGAAACAATACTACCTGATCAGTTATATGATTATTTAGTTTACGGAGCACAACTTCCGGCAAAGCCGATAATGATAACATTTGATGATACAGACCTTGAGCAGTTTACTATTGGAGCGAAGGAAATGGAGAAATATGGTTTTAGAGGTGTGTATTTTTTAATGACTATTTCTATAAATCGGCCTCGATATATGAGCAGCGAACAAATAAAGATTTTGGCTGATAGCGGCCATGCAATTGAATCACATACTTGGGACCATTCGATGGTTACAAAATATAAAGACGGTGATTGGGAAAAACAATTTATTCAGCCGATGAGAAAAGTTGAGGAAATTACAGGCAAGCCTGCAAAATATTTTGCGTATCCGTTTGGTTTGTGGAACGAAGCAGCAATTCCGGAATTAAAAAAAGCGGGATATAAAATGGCGTTTATATTGTCAACGAGCAGGGATAGTTCTGAACCTTTGTTTACAGTAAGAAGAATGATTGTGCCGGGCCAATGGAGCGTAAAAGGAATGTTTTCGGCTATGAATAAGACTTTTAGTAATAGATAGCTTTAACGCTGGATAATATTGGTAAATGTATCAGGCATTTGCTTTTTGAACTAAAAATGCGACCCCGATGGGGTCGGAAAATCTCAAAAATCTGTTTGGCTATACATATATAACCCCGTCGGGGTTAGAAAATTTTTTAATTATTCAACATGATTTTGAGAATCAGAAA
>JAFDXB010000026.1 GCA_018268175.1 Bacteroidota bacterium
ATAGTTTTTGCTTTTTAAGAAACTCAATTTCAAGACGAAATGCCACTACATACAACAAGGGCTTTATGCAAGTGGGGCGGGACGGAACTCGTTGGGCAGTAGTTCTTTGTTGGGCAGTGGTAGGCAGACATTTTACTGTCAACATTTATTCATACTTTCAGCAATCAAATAAAAAATGGGTTAACCGTCGGTTGGGCTGAAGGAATTCTAATCCCCACCTGCATAAAGCCCGGACGTTGTGTGTAATGGCTGACAATCCTCGTAAAATTTAAGGCTGTTGACGGGAAACAATTAATTACGCAATTTGACAGATCAATTTTTTTGAAAATAAATCTAAACTGACAAGTGAAAATTTACTTTACTCTATCGAAACTTGAAAATTTTGCATGAAGACCATTTTGCTTTTTTAATTCTATTCAACAATTCCTCTGCAGACATGTGCTAAGAAAAATTTCAAAACGGGTGGCTTTTTTTGACATTTTAAGCATGACAATATTTTTATGACTTGTAATTTTTATCATGCAGTAATTAAATGACAATTTACATTTTGAAATTTTTGCTACGACATTTTAAAAAAACTACGACACGATTTTGTTAGTTCACTTTTCAATATCTTTTTGCAGGAAAAAAATTGTTTAAGACATAATTCAATATTGCAAGACAGGTGAAAAATGTGAAAACGTTCTGAATGAATAAAAGCAATATTTTTTCAAGACATGCAGTTTTAAGGAATAAATATTTTCAAGACAGCAATTTACACGGACAAAATCCAAGAAGGACAAACCAATAATTCTTTTTTTAAGAATATTTAATTCAGGACAAAATGCCACTACACACAACAAGGGTTTTATGCAAGTGAGGCGGGACGGAACTCGTTGGGCAGTAGTTCACTGTTGGGCAGCGGTAGGCAGACATTTTACTATCAACATTTATTCATACTTTCAGCAATCAAAATAAAAAATGGGTTGACCGTCGGTTGGGCTGAAGGAATACTAATCCCCACCTGCATAAAGCCCCGGACGTTAGCGGTAAGCTTACAGACACCACACATCAGACCAATCATATGAATCAATTTGGCGGAGACTGGACGGAAAACAAAATCGAAATAATCGTTGAGTATGCAAAAGCATACTTAAACATTATGAATATTTATGCGACAAAATACAGTTGGAAACTCTTGTACTTTGATGGGTTTGCTGGTTCTGGTTACATTAAAAAGGGAAAGAAGGAAAATCAAAAACTAATTGTTGGTGCTGCAAAAAGGGTTCTTGAGATAGAAGAACCAAGACCTTTTGACCTTTTTTATTTTGTTGAAAAAGACATTGAAAATGCAAACAATCTTAGAGAAAATACAGAACTACAATTCCCAGAGAAAAGCATTCACATTGTTAATACTGACTGTAATGAGAAGATAAAGTCAATGAGCGAATTTCTGGCTAGTCCAAAGGGTAAAAAATATAAAGCACTTGCCTATATAGACCCTTGCGGTATGCAACTCAAATGGAATTCTTTGGAAACACTACAAAAATTATCTGTTGACGTTTGGATTCTAGTGCCAACTGGAATGGGTGTAAACAGATTATTAAAAAATGATTCTAACATATCGGATGCCTGGGTTTCAAAACTTGAAACTTTTTTAGGAATGGATAAAGAAGAAATATTAAAATATTTCTACAAAGAAAAAGTATCCCACACTCTATTTGGCGAAGAAACCACTACATCAAAGGAAGTTAAAGCTATTGAAAAATCAGCAGTACTTTACAAAGAAAGATTGGCTAAATTATTTAGCTTTGTATCGGAGCCGTATGTATTAAAAAACAAGTCTAATTCGATAATGTTCCACTTTTTTATGGCATCTAATAATAGATCTGCTGTGAAAATTGCAAATGAAATAATAAAGAAATACAATAAACTAAACTGAAATGGCGCAATCAAGTATTGAATGGACGGAAATGACTTGGAATCCAACAACTGGTTGTGATAAAATATCGGCTGGTTGTAAATATTGTTATGCTGAAATTATGTCTAAGCGACTTCAAGCAATGGGAGTTGAAAAATACCGAGACAATTTTAAAGTAAGAACACACGAATCCGCTTTGAACATTCCCTATACTTGGAAAAACTCAAAAATAGTTTTTGTAAATTCAATGAGTGATTTATTTCATAAAGACATACCTCTTGAATTTATAAAAAAAGTATTTGCAGTAATGAATGACAATCCTCAGCACGTTTTTCAAGTTTTGACAAAAAGAGCTGCCCGTTTGTTTGAACTTCACAAACAATTGAAATGGACTCATAATATTTGGATGGGTGTATCTGTTGAAAATGATAAAGTAAGACACAGAATAGAATATTTACAGAAGACAAAAGCAAGAGTAAAATTTTTATCACTTGAGCCCCTAATCGGACCATTACACAAGCTTGACCTGACAGAGATTGACTGGGTCATAGTTGGGGGCGAAAGTGGGCACAAGCCACGACCTATGAAACCTGAATGGGTTTTAGACATTCAGGAACAATGCGAAAAAAGCGATGTTGCATTTTTCTTTAAGCAATGGGGCGGAAAAAACAAAAAGGCAGCTGGACGAATCTTAAACGGACGAACATATGATGAGATGCCAGAAATTGAATTACAGCATAGCGTTTAAAAGCCTACCGCTAACAGGGTATTTGCAATAGTGCGGCTTGACGTTAAATGCTCAACTTTGGTAATTCTATTTAACTTTAGTGCAAAACTCGGCTGACGGAATGCTATTACCGCACCATCGCAAATACCTAAACCGTTAGCTGCAAGCGCCAAGAGCCCAAAAATTTCAGCAGTTTTTATTTTTTTAAGTGGTTTGAAAAACAGGTTTTAAACAACGGAAGAATTTCTATTGAACAAAAATTTTCAATATTAGAAACAATCCTTTGAGACAGCATTCTTCTGGATTTTTTTCGAACAGGACATTATGTAATTAATATCTTACTAATTATATACTTCCATCGGTGGAAAAAATTAATTGAAAATTTCCCTATTTGACATCTATTAATTTAAATCACTTTTTAATTGCATTTAACTCTTGTTATGACAGAGGACAGGACAGAATACAATTAATATTAAACTCATGAAATACTTTAGGGCGGCAGAAAAAATAAGTTGAAAGTCTCCGGACCTGACAGCAATAAAATTTAAAGCACTTTTATTATTCAATTACCTCTTGTAGTGACATAACACCTTTGAAGAACAACCATTAAATTTTTCATATCAATTATAAATTTCAATAATAAAACGACATGGAGAATTTGTAATTAAAGCAATTATCTTTTTCAATTTTACGTTTTGACAGACAACTTGGAAAGCTTTTCCTTAATGTTGGAAAATTTTCAATTCTTTGCATTGACAAACAACTTTACTCTTGAAAACCACAGAGAGAAAATTTTTCCTTCAAGAAATATAAAATATCAGGAAAGTTTCACAGCATTATTAAAAGAAAAAGGCAATAAATTGACGGAGCGACATTTCATTATGAGGCTTTGGAAAATATGAAAATCAACAAATACAAATATATTAGACAGAACGCCAGCAGCTAACAAGGGCTTTATGCAAGTGGGGCAGGACGGAACTCGTTCGGCATTAGTTCTTTGTTGGGCAGCGGTGGGCAGACATTTTACTATCAACATTTATTCATACTTTCAGCAATCAAAATAAAAAATGGGTTGACCGTCGGTTGGGCTGAAGGAATTCTAATCCCCACCTGCATAAAGCCCGGACGTTG
>JAFDXB010000270.1 GCA_018268175.1 Bacteroidota bacterium
CACGATAAGCCCGACTTAGATGCAATTTTGAAAAAGCCTGCTGAAATTTCAATTCCGCAATACAATTACCGATTGGGATATTATTTGAATAGTAAGCGTACAAAAGCAATTGAAATCAACTTTGACCACATAAAATATGTTGTAAAAGATTTTCAAAAAGCATACGTCGCCGGTACAATTGAAGGCATTCCTGTAAATGGCGACAGTATTTTAAACCCTCAAACATTTCTTCATCTTGAGCATACTGATGGTGGAAATTTACTGCATATAAATTATGTACAGCAAACAACGGTATTGTACAACCGAAAGCATGCAAAAATTATTAATTTTATCTGGAAAGCCGGAGGCGGAATTAATATTCCACGAACAGATTTTACATGGAAGGGAGACAGATTAAATAATAAATTTCATATTGCAGGATATAACATCAGTGCTGAAAGCGGCGCAAGAATATATCCTTTTAAAAAATTATTTTTTGAATTTACTGCAAAGACGGGTTTTGTTAATTACCTAAATGCTTTGGCAAATACAAAGGAGTTGAAAGGAAACAGGGTTAATCATAAATTCGGGTATCTGGAACTTATCGGATTAATAGGAATAGATATTTGATGAATACTATAATAGAAAATACTGCATTAGTTAAATCTATTTCAGCGCGAATGGGATTTGAATTTTGTGGTATTGCTAAAGCAGAATTTTTAAACGACGATGCCCGCCGCCTTGAAACATGGCTCAACAAAGGAATGCATGGAAATATGGCCTATATGGAAAATCATTTTGATTTGCGTGTTGACCCTTCAAAACTGGTCCCCGGCGCAAGATCGGTTATTACATTATTGCTTAATTATTATCAGGAAGAAACTCAGAACACTAAAGGATATAAAATTTCAAAATATGCATACGGCAACGATTACCATGAAATTATAAGAGCTAAACTAAATGAATTTCTTTTTGAATTACGTGAAAATACAGGCGACATCCAGGGGCGAGGTTTTGTTGACAGTGCGCCGGTATTAGAAAGGGCCTGGGCAACAAAAACAGGTTTAGGATGGGTTGGTAAAAATGGTAATCTTATTAATAAATCGCAAGGCTCATATTTTTTTATTGCAACTCTAATAACCGACCTTGAACTTATTCCGGATTCTCCTTTTGTAAAAGATTATTGCGGAAGCTGTACGAAGTGTATTGACAATTGTCCAACAGATGCAATACTTCCTGATAAAACAATAAATGGCAGCAAGTGCATTTCATATTTTACAATTGAACTTAAAGATGAACTGCTGCCTGCGGACATGACCGGTAAATTTAAAGACTGGATGTTTGGCTGCGATATATGCCAGGAAGTATGCCCATGGAACAGATTTTCGCAACCAACACGCGAAATAAATTTTAAACCCTTGCCTGAAATTTTAAATTTTTCAACGTCAGACTGGGAAGATCTTTCAGAAGAAACTTTTAAAAAAATATTTAAACACAGCCCCATTAAAAGAAGTAAGTTCAAAGGCATAAAACGCAACCTGAACTTCTTAAAAAATTACAGTGAGTAACATTGACAAACTTTATAAAATTTCCCGTAGAACGGAAAAACTTATAGTAGGTTTAATGAGTGGAACTTCACTCGATGGTTTGGATATTGCATTATGCAGAATTAATGGAACAGGTTTAAATACAAAGGTATCAGTAGAGAAATTTGAAACCATACCTTATTCACCGGAAATAATAAGTTCACTAAGAAAAATTTCAGCAAAGACAATTGATCTTGAGGATTTGTGTTTATGGAATGCAAAAGTTGCTTCCATACATTCAAACTATATAAATAATTGCCTTAAGAGATGGAAAATAAAAAACTCTGAAGTTGATTTGATAGCAAGCCATGGACAAACTGTTTATCACTGCCCTGCCTCACAACATAACAAAAAACATTTCGGAAACAGTACATTGCAAATTGGCGATGGTGATCATATTGCAAAAGCTACAGGAATAATAACTATTTCCGACTTCCGTCAGAAACATATTGCCGCCGGCGGCGAAGGGGCACCACTGGCGGTTTACGGAGATTATCTGCTGTTTTCAAATAAGTTAAAAAATGTATTGCTGATAAACATCGGTGGCATTGCAAATATTACTTACTTGCCTAAAAACACTTCAGAAAGGATTGTTTCAACAGATGTAGGCCCGGGCAATTGCCTGATGGATTTATGGATGCGTATAAATTATAACTTACCGTACGACAAGAATGGTACTGAAGCTTCAACCGGCAACGTAAACAAAAATTTTCTGAAGAATCTTGAGAGAAATAATTTTTTCAAATTGCCTTTTCCAAAATCTACGGGAAATGAAATATTTAATTATGAATTTATACTAAAAGCGCTTAAAGGCATTGGAAGCATTAGCAACAGCGATATTATTGCAACTTTGAATTGTTTCACTTTCAGGTGTATTAAAAAATTTACGGCAACACTTCCGGGAGCTTTTACAATTTACGTATCCGGCGGTGGAATTTACAACCTGCAACTAATGAGTTATTTACATCAGGAATATAACAAAATCAATTTTCAGGAATTGAATTATCCGGCTGATGCAAAGGAAGCTGTTTTGTTTGCGGTACTTGCAAATGAATGTGTAAGTGGCAAAAGTTCAGTCTTTAAAAAAGCCGGAGTAGTTGAAACCCTTATGGGGAAGATATCATTAAGTGAATAGTATTAGATTTTTTGATTTTTGATTTTTGATTTCTTGATTTCTTGATTTCTTGATTTCTTGATTTTGGTTTTTTCCCCAATCTCACAATCTAAAATCGTAAATCTAAAATTGTAAATTTTATTTTTGATTTCTTGATTTTTGATTTCTTGATTTTTGATTTCTTGATTTCTTGATTTTGGTCTTTCCCCAATCTCACAATCTAAAATCGTAAATCTAAAATCGAAAATTTTATTTTTGATTTCTTGATTTTTGATTTTGGATGATTCTTAAATCTAGTTCATTACTCCTTTAATTACTACCTTTTTGTTTTACAATGTGACTACTTTATACTTTGAAACATTTGAAGAAGACGAACTTCGGAAGAATGGATTATCAAAAGACAATAAATCTCAACAACCGCAAATATTA
>JAFDXB010000271.1 GCA_018268175.1 Bacteroidota bacterium
AAAGATTTCTCACAAAATGTGAATATAAACGGCTCGCTTAATTTAACTCCAAAATGGAAAATTGGCGTTAACGCATATTACGATATCACTAACAGTGAAATAGGAACGATGAGCATGTATTTGTCGCGTGATATGCATTGCTGGCAAATGTCAATTAACATTTCACCTGTTGGGAAATACCGTTTTTTTACAATTACAATAAATCCCAAATCACCAATACTGCGAGATTTAAAGGTAAACAGAACGAGATATTTTTATGAATAACCTGATATTTAAAAATTCATTTAACACAGAGGAGCCGAGCTTTTTAACGCAGGTATGTGAAGAAATTAACCATTGTGGTGTCAATACTAACGGAATGATTGGTGTGTAAACCTTTATGATTTTATTTATGCCGCTCCTACGGAGCTTGGATGTATTTAGAAATTTTGAGCTATTAATATATCGCCCCGCCGGGGCTTTGGATGGGCATAAAAATTTTTATTTTGTGGTATTTGTGCGGATTGATTTATGAGTTTCGTGTTACCATGCTTTTACGCTTCACTAATATATTTTTCTGCCATTATTCTGTAAACCTTATCTTTTAAATCTTTAACGGAACCCACCGGTGGCACAGGTTTCATAAAATGCATCTCCAACTTTGTTGGTAAAAGATAAAATGTTTTATTAATCGGCATTGCTTTTTTTGTACCGGTTATAATACACGGAAGAATTTTTTTGTTTGTCGCTTCTGCCAACTTAAATGCTCCATCATAAAAAGGTTTCAAAGGTTGAGAACTTCGGTTTCTTGTGCCTTCGGGATAAATGCACATATTAATTCCCATGGCCAAAACTTTTTTCATTTGCTCGAAACTTTTTTGCCGGCTTCTTTCATCTTTCCGGTTAATTAAAACCGAGCCCCGCTTGTAATACAAACCAAATAAGGGAATTTTTGCAAAACTGTCTTTTGCAATAGTTTTATTTGGTCCGCCAACATATGGAGCGCTTAAAGGAACATCAAGGAATGCATTATGGTTAAATACCACAATATAGTTTTCATTCCTGCTGTAATTTTCCCTGCCATAAATTTTAACGGGGCATGCAATTAAAAACAACCATATATCCATCCAAATTTTTGCAATTTTTAAAAAAAATGCCTGGCCTTTTTTAAAATCTTTAAATGCGTATGCAAACAATGATGGGATAAGGAAAATAATAAAAGTTATTATGAATGTTATTAACGCCCACAATGCCCATATTCGGGCAAAAATATTTTTAAAAAATTCCATATTAAAGAAGCCAGTCAATTGGCGTTTTATTATTTTTTATAAGATATTCGTTGGTTTTGCTGAAATGTTTACATCCAAAAAATCCGGCATGGGCCGAAAGAGGCGAAGGGTGGGCAGCATTTAGAACAAGATGTTTTGTTTCATCAATAAGATGTTGCTTTTGCCTTGCAAATTTACCCCACAATATAAAAACAATATTTTCAGAATTCTTTGATAGCTCAGATATTACCGTGTCTGTAAACTCGCTCCAGCCGTATATGGCATGGCTTCCGGCTTCTGCCTGCCTTACTGTAAGTGAGGAATTAAGAAGCAAAACACCTTGTTCGGCCCATTTAGAAAGATCAGATTTGCCGGAGGGCACAGAAATTCCAAGATCATTTTTTAGTTCTTTAAAAATATTTTGAAGAGAAGGTGGAAGCCGCGTTCCATCCGGAACAGAAAAGCTTAAACCATGTGCCTGGCCTTCGCCATGATAGGGGTCTTGCCCAAGCAAAACAACCTTTACATTTTGAAAAGGAGTTTTTTCAAAAGCTTTAAAAATGTTTTTTCCCGCCGGAAATATTTTTTTACCTGCCGTTTTTTCTGCTTTAATAAATTGAGTTAAGCTAAGGAAATATTCTTTTTTGAATTCATTTTTCAGAATATTTTTCCAACTGCTTTCAATATTCACCTCCATATTGAATGCAAGGTATATAAATAAAAAAAACCGGATAGAATTTGTAATGAATTACACTATATTTGCACCCCGAAAAGGTCCGGTAGCTCAGCTGGATAGAGCATCAGCCTTCTAAGCTGAGGGTCATTGGTTCGAATCCAATCCGGATCACAGGGAAAAAGGGACTTTTGTCCCTTTTTTATTTTTCCTAACTTCCGCTGCATATTATGAAAATTATTCACACTGCCGATTGGCACATCGGGCAATTGTTTCACGAATACGACCGTACAATTGAACACCGCGATTTTTTAGACTGGCTTTGCAAATATCTTAATGAAAGCGATGCAGATGTTTTGCTTATAAGCGGCGATATTTTTGACCACGCAAATCCGTCGGCAACATCAATGAAGTTATTTTATTCATTTTTAAATAAGGCCACAACATGCAATCCTCACCTGCAAATTATTGTTACAGCCGGTAACCATGATTCAGCCTCAAGGCTGGAAGCACCAAAACCCTTGATTGAATCTTCTAATATTCATATTGTTGGTGTAGTTGAAAAAACATCCGACGGCAAAATTAATTATGAAAAGATAGCGGTTCCTTTAAAAAACAGAGCAAACGAAATTAAAGGTTGGTGTATAGCTGCACCTTTTTTAAAAAAAGGAGATTACCCTCAAATAAAGGATTGTGAAAATGATTACTCTGAAGGAATAAAAACTTTTTACGAGGAAGCATTACAATTCATTAAAAACAAAAATGACAATACTGCAATAATTGCAATGGGGCACTTGCATGCTCAAAATGCTACCACAAGCGATTCTGATAAAGTGGAAAGGACAATTGTAGGCGGGGTGGAATGCCTTTCGGCAGAAATTTTTAAATCTGAAATTTGTTATGTGGCATTAGGACATATTCATAAAGCTCAAAGAATTGGAGGAGCCGAACATATTAGATATTGCGGGAGCCCGCTTCCTATGTCATTTTCAGAAATAAATTATAAACATCAACTGATTGTTTTTGATATTAATGATGGCATTGTAACAAACATTAATTCGGTGGAAATTCCGATTAGAGTTAATCTTAAAAGTGTACCGGCGTCCCATAAAATACTTGAAGAAGTTTTGACTGAAATTGAAATGATGGATCCATATTCAGGCCACCAGGATTATTCTCCATACCTTCAAATTAAGGTGTTGGCAAATGGCCCAGACCCATCGAGAAGGCACAGAATAGAAGAAGCTTTGAAAGATAAAAAATTCAGGTTTGTAAGAATTGATATTAAACATCCGGAAGCAAACAAAAGAAATTTGGAAGTTTTTACTAAAGCAGATCTTGACAACCTTGATCCTGTTACGGTTTTTAAAAATGCCTATTCAAAAAAATATAATGCTGAAGCACCGGAAACATTGCTAAAAATGTTTAATAATATCCGCAACGAACTCAATGAAAATTATTCAGCTTAATGAAAATTTTAGCCATAAAAATAAAAAATCTCGCTTCACTTGAAGGAGAGCAGGAGGTAGATTTTAGAAAGGAACCATTGTTATCTGCAGGTCTTTTTGCCATAACAGGCGCAACCGGCGCAGGCAAATCAACATTACTTGATGCTGTATGTTTGGCATTGTATGGAAAAACGCCGCGTTATAATTCCGCTGAAAGCGCAGGAGCTTTGCTGCAAGATAAAAACTTAAGCCCCGAAAAGGTTGAAAATATTTTAAGAAATAACACCTCATCAGGATTTGCCGAAATAGAATTTGAGGGTATTGATAAAAAGGAATATTCTGCCGCTTGGCATATCCGCAAAGCGAGAAATAAAGTTGATGGCGCTTTTCAGGCAGCAGAAGTTATATTGAAGGAAATTAATTCAGGGGAAATTATTACAAATAAAAAATCTGTCTTTTATAAAGAAACAGAACGTCTCACGGGTTTGAATTTTGATCAGTTCACAAGATCGGTAATGCTTGCCCAAGGGGAGTTTACGGCGTTTTTAAAGGCCGAGAAAAAAGATAAAGCTGCCTTACTTGAAAAAATTACAGGTTCGCAAATATATTCTGATATTTCTATGAGAATATATAAAGTTAATGAAACGGAAAAGCAAATTCTCGCTGACCTTAGAAAGGAATTAAATGGAATTGAAATTTTATCGGTAGATGAAATAAATGAAATAATTAAACTGCAAAATGAATTAAAAAATCAAAAACAAGAAACCGAATTTCAACTAAACAATATCAATAAATCTATTTCATGGTTTAATCAAAAGGTAATTTTTGTTGAAGACGCTAACCTTGCAAAAAAGGATTTTCAAAGTGCCGAAGAGAAATATAATTCTTATGAGAACAGGCGCAAAAAGCTAAAGACTGTTGAAGAAATTCAATTTTTAAAACCCACTTATATTTCAATTGGAAATGCAAAAATTAATGTTGAAAACACTACCGCACAATTTGAAAAAATTATTAATGATATAAAAATTTTAGCCGACAAAAAAAATGAAATTGCTGATAAAACTGCAGAACTAAAACAAAAATGGGAGCAGGAGATAAAAGAATTTGAAAATGCTGACCAGCCACTGAAATGTGCGGCAACATTGGATGTTTTAATTTCTTCAAAACAAGAAGAAATTACGATTCTAAACGAAGAGTTACAAGTTTTAAATTCTGATCTTAAAAAGGCCTCTGATAATTTAAATGAAAACGTTGAAAAGCTTGACAATGCAAATATTCTTAAAAATTCATGTATAGATAAACTGGAAAAATGGGATCATAAAAAGCAGGTTGTTGAGAATGAAAATTTGATTTTGGCTAAACTATCTGATGCTATTGTTTGTGCAAAAAAAATCAAAGAATATGAAAACAGTATTTTAGAAGTCAAGAGATCATTAATTGAAAATGAAAAGCAAAATTCAGAAGTTCAAAAAGATTTGAAGACAAAAACTCAGGAAATAAAAGAGTTAAAAATTCAAATTTTTGAAATTGAGGAAAAAATAAAAGACAGAAATATAAATCAATTGTTGGAAGCGAAAGGGAGTTCCGATCATCTGCTTCAGCAATTAATGGATGCTATTGCGAAGCAAAATTTTTTGAGTTCTATTAAAGATGAAATATCTCAATTAGAACTTGATATTAAAATAAAAAGTGAAGAAAATGAAAAATTGGTTTTGTCTGCCGCTTCAAATGGCGAAGATTTGCAAAATTTAAAAACCAAGGTTTCTTCTTTACAAAGTGCGTTTAATAAATCTCAAATCCATCTCAATGAAAATGTTATCAGCCTTCGGCAGAAATTAATTGAAGGAGAACCATGTTCAGTATGCGGAAGCAATGAGCATCCTTTTGCAAATCACGATTTTTTAAATAAAATTTTACAGCCTCTTGAGCAGGATTTAAATTCCGCAATTGCCGTTTTGGATACAGTTTCAAAAAAGCAAATGGAGTTTGAAATTTCAATCAATTCAAATAAAAAAGTAATTGAAGAGAAAAGAAAAAATATAGAAATAAAGAATTTGCAATACCGCAACAAGAAAAGGGAGTTTAATGAATTGGAAATAGTTGCCGCAGGAATATCTATAATTTCAAATGAAAATTTAGATTTTGAAACTAAGGAAAATAAAAAGTTAGCTGAAGAAATTCAACTATTACAAAAACAACAAAACATTCTTGCGGAAGCAAAGAAAAAGTTTGAAATTATTAATGAAAGTTTTGTTTCTCTTGAAAAATCGAAAAAAGAAATAGACCACAACAAAGACAAAACTGAAATTTCTTTAAAAAATTCTGAAGCTTTATTAAAAGCTGAATTTGAAAACAAATTATCAGCATTAAATTCAGTTTCTGTTTATTTTAATAAGGAAAACTGGCAATCATCATTTGATAATGATCCTGATGAATTTTTAAATAAGATCAAAAATTTCTCAATTGAGTACAAAGCCAAGTTTAAAGAACTTGAGGATTTAAAAATAAATATAATTGCCTTAGATGCCGAAGTTGCTAAATTGAAAATTTATTTTGAAGAATTAAAAAAGGCGGTTTCAAATAAGAAAAATTCTATTGGAGAAAAAAATATTTTGCTTCAAGAAAATATTAAGGAGCGCAACGGAGTTTTTAATGGAACACCGGTTGATGAAGTAAAACTCTCATTTCAAAATAAAATCAATAAAGCAAAAATTAGTTTTGACCAAAGTTCTGCAGATGAAAGCAGGATAAATACCGAATATTTTTCACTTCAAAAAATTAAAGAAAAAACCGAAAGTGATTTATTGAGGCTAAATGAAATTTTGGATTCATGTAATAAAAAATTTGCAGATGAACTAAAAAGTAAAGAATTGGGAATTTCAGAAGATGAAATTTTTGAATTTTTGGGATATGATACTTCCTGGCTAAAAAGCGAACGCGAATTTGAGTATAATTTGGAAAATGAATTATTGAGATGTAAAAATATTTACAATGAGCGCTTTAATGCTTTGAATAAACATGAGCAACAACATGAAGGAGACTTGGATATTAAGCAACTTGAAGACGAACAAAACCGCTTGAATGAAAAATGCGAAGATTTAAGGGCGCAATTTTTAAATTTGAATTTCCGCCTTGCGGAGAATACTAAAAATGCAGAAACACATTCGAGGGTTTTAGAGAAGATAGGAAAGCAGGAGGTAATTGCAGAGAACTGGGCCAAACTTAATGAAGTTATAGGTTCCGCCAAAGGCGATAAATTCAGGCAAATTGCACAGGAATATACGCTTGATGTTTTACTTACTTACGCAAATATTCATTTACAAAATTTAAACGACAGATATAACCTGGAAAGGATTCCTGATTCACTGGCGTTGCAGGTGTGCGATAAAGATATGGGAGAGGAGATAAGGACGGTAAATTCATTATCAGGCGGGGAATCTTTTTTAGTGTCTCTTTCTTTAGCATTGGGCTTAGCTTCACTGTCATCTCACAAAATGAAAGTTGAATCATTATTTATTGACGAAGGCTTCGGTTCTCTCGACCAAAATACTTTATTAACAGCTATGGATGCCCTTGAAAAATTGCAAAGTATGGGAAGAAAAGTTGGAGTGATATCGCATGTTAAAGAAATGACAGAGAGGATTTCGGTTCAAATACGGGTTGAAAAAATGCAAAATGGTAAAAGTAAAATTGAAACCGGGATATACTAAAAAAGTTTGCGTACAACCTAACATATAATATTTCAATGTATAAGATATTAAATTAGGTTTGACTTATATAATTTTAGGTATTACTTTTGCTTTTACAATCCATTAACATTCTCAGGAAAGATGAGAGAAATTTTAAACTAAAACTTAAGCATTTATGAAACAAAAAGTTGCGCTAATGGCTGCCTTTGCTATGTTTAGCATGGGAGCTTTTGCACAGAAAAGCGACAGGCCGGGAGGTGTGAAGCCGGGGCTAATCGGTTTTCAAATCAACGCTCTCGATTTTAATACAATCGAATCGTTTAGGGATTCAAGTTCCAACAGCAGAAAAATTACAAAACTTGGAGACATGAGCCATGGCTTGTCAGTTACTTATTATAAAGGAATTACCCGCCATTTGGATTTTTCTACAAGATTAAGCGGTGCTTTTCACGATTATAAAAAAGACAGGGGGGAAACTTCAACTCAAACAGGCTTTGGGGTTGAATTTGAGCCGACTTTAATATTGCGTGCATTTGAAAACAGTTCATGGATAAGCCCATATATCAATGCAGGTGTTGGAATTGGGTATTATTCTAAAAAAACAGCAGCATACATTCCCGCAGGTATTGGTTTTCAGTTCAATCTTGGAACCAACAACTATATTATGTTGCAATCTAATTACAGAGCCACTCTTAAAAAGGAAATTCTTAAAGACCATCTTGCTTTCAGCGTAGGTTTTATGGCTAAAATAGGCCCGGATCAGCCCAAAGTTGTTCCTCCACCGCCACCACCGGTTGTTTACGACAGAGATAATGATGGTGTAATGGATTCAGTGGACAGATGCCCTGATGTTGCAGGACTTGCATCGCTGCAAGGATGCCCCGACAGAGATGGGGATGGAATTGCAGATATTGATGATAAATGCCCTGACGTTGCAGGTATTGCAAAATATGATGGTTGCCCTATTCCTGATACCGATGGTGACGGAATAAATGATGAAGAAGATAAATGTCCTACAGTGAAAGGTTTGGCACGTTATCAAGGTTGCCCAATTCCTGATACAGACGGCGACGGTGTAAATGATGAAGAAGATAAGTGTCCTACACGTCCGGGTCCGGTTGAAAATCAAGGTTGTCCGGTAATTGCAAAAGAAGTTATTGAAAAAATTAATTTCGCTGCGAAGAATGTATTTTATTCAACAGGAAGTTTCAAATTACTTCCAAAATCATTTAAATCTCTTGACGAAGTTGCAAGGTTAATGAAAGAAGACCCTTCATTAATGCTAGATATTGATGGTCACACAGACAGTCAAGGTTCTGATGAAAGCAATCAGGTTCTTTCTGAAAACAGAGCAAAATCTGTTAAAGATTATCTGATTAAAAAAGGTGTTGAAGAAAACAGATTGAAAGCAACAGGTTATGGTGAAACAAAACCAATTGCTGACAATAAAACTGCTGCGGGCAGAGCTAAAAACAGAAGAACTGAAATGACAGTAAGAAATTACTAAAATATAGTTCAAACACAAAAACGGCTTCAGATTTCTGAAGCCGTTTTTTTATGATTCAACATTACTGTAATCGTTAATTATATTATATAAAGTATCTCTTTCCACAGGAACTCTTTTAGCTTGCTTTATAAGAGTTACAATTTGTTCAGTGGTCATTGTTGGTGTTTGCTCTTCGCTACCGGCCATTGAATAAATTTTTGTAGAATCATCAATTGTTCCATCAATATCATTTACACCGAAAGAAAGTGATAGTTGAGCATTTTGGCGGCCCAGCATTGGCCAGTAAGATTTTAAATGCGGGAAATTGTCTAAATAAATTCTTGATATTGCATATAATCTCATATCCTCGATAAGTGATGATTCTTTTACATTGCTCATATCATTATTCGCATTGCGGAATTTTAAAGGGATAAAAGTATTAAAGCCATTAGTTTTATCCTGAAGGTCTCTAAGCCTCTTCATATGGTCCACTCTGTGGAAATAAGTTTCAATACTTCCATAGAGCATAGTTGCATTTGTGCTGATGCCCATATTGTGAGCTGTTTCATGTATTTTCAGCCAGCCATCAGCATCAACTTTATCATGAGCAATAATGCTTCTTACTTCATCATGGAAAATTTCGGCGCCACCGCCGGGAAGGCTTTGCAGGCCGGCATCAACCAGAATTTTCATTCCTTCTTCCACAGAAACTTTCGCTTTACGGAACATATAATCAAGTTCCACGGCAGTGAAAGCTTTAATGTGTAATTCAGGGCGATGTTGTTTTATTTTTTTTAGTAGCTCAATAAAATAAGCAAGGTTCATTTTTGGATGAACGCCACCAACAATATGAACTTCGGTAACGGGTTTGCCGTCGTAACTTTTAACAATATCAACCATTTGGTCAATACTCAGTTCCCATCCTTCATCACGCTTGGCATATAAACGAGAGTAAGAGCAAAACTTACAACTGAATACACAAACATTAGTAGGCTCAATATGGAAATTGCGGTTGAAGTAAGTAATATTTCCATGTTTTTTTTCTCTGATATAATTGGCAAGTGAACCAACAAATGCAAGGCTTCCTTTTTCAAAAAGGGTCATACATTCTTCATCAGTAATGCGCTTTCCCTCAAAAACTTTATCTGCTATTGTAATCAAATCCTTATCTGAAGAAATATCTCTAATAGATTCAGCCGTCATAATTCAAAATTTTTGCAAAGGTAGGATGCAGAAAGTTTTTAAAAGGCAATAATTAAATTATAACAAATCTGTATTATCTTTCATTCCCAAAACTAACACGGAGATACTGTCTCCATAATGAAAATAAAATGAATATAAAGTTCAGGTTAACTATTTTAAATTTTTTGCAATTTTTTGTATGGGGAGCATGGCTCATAAGCATTGGCGGATATTTGTATGGAACACTTCATTTTAAAGGATCGCAGATAGGAGCAGTTTTTTCCACGTTAGGGATAGCATCCTTATTTATGCCTGCGCTGATGGGAATTGTTGCTGATAAATGGATTAATGCCGAAAGGATTTATGGTATATGCCATTTGATTGGTGCCGGGATGTTAATATGGGCTTCAACTATAACTGATCCCGATCAATTTTTTTGGGTAATGCTTTTGAATTCTATGTTTTATATGCCTACAATTGCTTTAAACAACACAGTTTCGTACAGTATTTTAGAGCAAAAAGGATATGATATAGTAAAAGTATTTCCGCCAATAAGGGTTTGGGGAACCATTGGTTTTATAGCCGCAATGTGGGCTGTTGATCTTTTGGGATGGAAATCAAGTAATATGCAATTACTGTTAAGTGCTGCTGCGGCAGTGATTTTAGGATTGTATTCATTTACCTTACCGCCAACAAAACCGGCAGGCCATAATAAAGATGCATCATTTATTAATAAGATGGGGCTAGATGCATTTGTACTTTTTAAACAAAGGAAAATGTTTATTTTCTTTTTGTTTTCAATGTTTTTAGGAGCTGCACTTCAAATAACTAACGCCTTCGGCGGAACGTTTTTAGAAAGTTTCGGTTCTGATCCTGTTTTAAAAGACTCCTTTGGTGTAAAACACCCGATATTATTACTGTCTATCTCGCAGATTTCTGAAACGCTTTTTATTCTGACAATACCATTTTTTCTTTATAAGTTCGGAATTAAGAAAGTAATGCTGATGAGTATAGTTGCGTGGGTTTTAAGATTTGGGTTGTTTGCGATTGGCGATCCGGGCCCCGGATTATGGTTACTTATTTTGTCAATGATAATATATGGAATGGCATTCGATTTCTTTAATATTTCAGGGTCGTTATTTGTTGAGAGTGAAGCTCCGGGGAAAATTCGCGCCAGCGCTCAGGGATTATTTATGTTTATGACAAATGGAGTAGGAGCAATGCTTGGTGGTTATGCAAGTGGCCTTGTAGTTGACTATTTTACAAAAGATGGGGTTATACACTGGACGAATACCTGGTTTACTTTTGCTGCTTATGCATTAGTTCTCGCAATTGTTTTTCCAATAGTGTTTAAGTATAAGCACGATCCGGCAAAGCTTAAAAATATACATCATTAATGTAAAGGTTATATCAAAGGCGGCAAAGGGACTCACATACGATAAAACAAAGTGGTTAAGCCATTAAGAAACCAATTGAATTTGCACAAAGGGCCACAGATTATTATTTTAAATCTTTAAAGGACTGTTGGTAAAAAACTGATTCAACAACTTAGAATATTTTCATTTTCAGAGCGTAAATTTTAAGTCATAAAAAAAGCCTCCATAAATTTTACTTTATGGAGGCTTAATACTTTTACCCAATGAGTTTTGCTTGTGGTTTTTCAGGTTTGCATTTTACTATATGGTAAATATGGGTGCCTGATCTATTGGG
>JAFDXB010000272.1 GCA_018268175.1 Bacteroidota bacterium
CAGTTAGCACGCAGTATAAGTGGTTTACCTTCTTACATTAAAAATGGAAATACTCCACAAGGTATTTTCAGAATGGATGGCTTAGGAAAATCGCAGGCAGAATTTATCGGCCCTACTTTAAACATTCAATTAACAATGCCAGTAGAATATGATGCAAGGCATTTTTACAAAGATTCAACTATAGATTCACTTACAACAGATATTACATTTTACAAATCGTTACTTCCTGATAATTATAAAAATTACGATCCCGCTTTTGAAGCATACTATGCAGGCCTTTCCGGCCGGACTGAGATCATTGCCCATGGCACAACTTTGAAACCTTCATATTATTTTTCAGAAAAATTTTATCCATATTCTCCCACTCTCGGTTGTTTATCAACGTTGGAATTATGGAATGACAATTCCGGGCTGCGTGAAATGAGCGATCAGCAAAAACTTGTAGATGCAGTAACCTCCGCCGGAGGCGCAGATGGTTATTACATTGTTATTGATATTGATGACTCTCAAAAACCGGTAACAGCAGACGAAGTATTTTTAAAACTAAACAAACAAATTTTATGAGTTCTCCATTAGCCGAAAGAATGAGGCCATACAATTTGGATGCTTTATTTGGGCAGGAACATATAGCAGGCTCCGGAAGTATTTTAAGAACAGCAATTGAAAATAAAAATATCCCATCAATGATTTTGTGGGGGCCGCCCGGAGTGGGCAAGACTACTATTGCTAATATAATTGCTCAATCTGTAAACAGAAAATTCTTTAACCTCAGCGCAATTTCATCAGGAGTAAAAGATATAAGAGACATAATTGATCAGGCTAAAGAAACTCCGGGTTCAATTTTGTTCATAGATGAAATTCACAGATTCAATAAAGGGCAACAAGATGCCTTACTTGGCGCTGTTGAAAAGGGTATCATTACTTTAATAGGCGCCACAACCGAAAACCCATCATTTGAAGTAAACAGCGCTTTGCTTAGCAGATGCCAGGTGTATGTTTTAAAACCTTTATCCCGTGAAAACTTAACCTCACTTATCCATAAAGCACTTCAGGAAGATGAATTTTTAAAATCAAAAAACATTCAACTAAAAGAAGATGAAGCATTGCTAACGCTATCCGGCGGTGATGCAAGAAAGCTATTGAATTTACTGGAGCTTGTGGCAACCAACCTACCGAATGGTTCTGACATTACTGATGAAGCCGTAACAAGAATTGCACAACAAAAGGTTGCACTTTACGACAAAAAAGGTGAGATGCATTACGATATCATTTCAGCATTTATAAAAAGTATGAGAGGTAGTGATCCTAATGCTGCGGTTTACTGGCTTGCCAGAATGATTGATGGAGGTGAAGATGTAAAATTTATAGCAAGACGCATGGTGATATTTGCAAGCGAGGATATCGGAAATGCAAATCCTAATGCTCTACTTTTAGCAACATCAACTTTTCAGGCAGTAAATGTTATTGGTTATCCGGAAAGTAGAATTATCCTTTCGCAATGCGCTGTTTATCTTGCTACTTCGGTAAAAAGCAATGCTTCATATATGGCAATAAATGAAGCTCAGGCAGAAATTAAAAAATCAGGAGATCTTCCGGTGCCGCTGCATTTAAGAAATGCTCCAACCAAATTGATGAAAAATATGGATTATGGAAAGGATTATAAATATGCTCACAGCTACCAAAATAATTTTGTGTTACAGCAATTTCTGCCTGATAAAATAGATGGAAAATCTTTTTATGTGCCTCAGGCAAATACCAGAGAAAATGAGATAAGAAAATTTTTAAAAGAAAGATGGAAAGATAAATATGGATACTAAAAGAGATATAGCATCAAGACAAGATATTACTTTGTTCATAAATGAATTTTATGAAATTGTGAGAGCAGACCAAACTATTGGTTTTATTTTTAATGATGTTATTGAAATGGATTGGGAGCATCACATTCCGCTTATTGTAGATTTTTGGGAAACAATACTTCTTGATAATCCTGTTTACAAAAACAACGCAATGTCAAGCCACTTTCATGTAAACTCAAAAGTACCTTTAACTAAAGAACATTTTGATGCATGGCTTAATGCATTTAGTTCTTCAATAGATAATAACTTTGAAGGGCCCGTTTGCGAGATGGCAAAAAAAAGAGCAAAATCTATTGCAGCAATTATGCATTTAAAAATGGAAGAAGCAACAAAAAGACAAAATGGATAAAAGTTGGTTTTTAAAAAACTTTGATGAACTAACCTGCCGGGAATTGTATGATTTACTATCAGCAAGAAATGAAGTTTTTGTAGTTGGCCAAAACTGTAATTATCTTGATACTGATGGAAAAGATTTTCAATGTCTGCATTTGTTTTGCAAAATTGATAATGAAATTGCTGCTTACTGCAGAATTATTCCTCCCGGTATTTCTTATTCGGAAACAAGTATAGGCCGAGTGCTGACACGTGATAAATTCAGAAATTTGGGTTTGGGTAAAGAATTAGTAAATCTGGCGATAGAATCAGCTTTAAATGCATTCCCCGGGAATAATATAAAAATTGGTGCACAGTCTTATCTATTAAAATTTTATTCAGATTTCGGGTTTGAAGTCTTTGGCGAAGAATATCTCGAAGATAAAATCCCTCATCATAAAATGATTCTTAAAAAATGGTAGATACCAGGTTTAAAAATTCAGGTAACCACTCAAAGCAATTCGCACAAAGGGCACAAAGTTTATAAAAACAACAGCGTCTTTCTCAAGCCCCGGTGGGGCGAAATACTAATAGGACACAAATTTAAAAATTCATCGCTTCGTGAGCGGTAAATTTTAACCACTAAGTTCACAAAGCAATTGGCACAAAGGACGCAAAGTTTATAAAAACAACAGTGTCTTTCTCAAGCTCCAGAGGAGCTAAATATTAATAGAACACAAATTTCAAATTTCATCTAAGCTCCATAGGAGCGATACAAATTAAATAAAAGAAATTGTAAAATTCTTCGTTCCCTTTGCGGTAAATTTTAACCACTAAGTTCACAAAGGAATTCGCACAAAGGGCGCAAAGTTTATAAAAAAATTCCCATGTACTCTAGGCTTAAAAACCTTAAAAAAATTTAATTAATTACTTTAATTCTTCCTTTAAAAATTTCCCGGTGAAACTTTCTTTAACTTTTACAAGCCCCTCAGGTTCTCCATCATATAAAATCCTGCCGCCGGCAGAACCACCTTCCGGCCCAATATCAATTATATGATCTGCTACTTTAATCAAATCAAG
>JAFDXB010000273.1 GCA_018268175.1 Bacteroidota bacterium
ATACTATCAAGTGTACCTCCTGTAATGTTTGATTGTAGAAGAAAATTACTTCCTCCCAGGCAGTAATTTGTTGAATTAGGATACAAGGTAAGTTGAAGGTCTGTTGGCACAGGTGTGGTTCTAACAACAATACTGTCAATATTACGGCAACCTGCATCGCCGGAGGCGCCAACTGCTGTTACATAATATTTTGTAACTCCTGTTGGGTTAACGGTGTAGGTTGTACCTGTATGAACTACCGGGCCTCCTTTGGTTAACGACCACTGATAGGTTGTATAAGCAATATCAGTGTTAACTTTTAAAGTAGTATCAGAGCCTGAGCAAATAGAAATCTCCGGCCTGTTTTGAATTGTCATTGCAGGCGGGGTAGTTACAGTAACATCAATTTTTATACGGTTGGTAGTACAACCACTTGAAAACTTCCAGTTATACATTCCCATGTAATAAGAGGAAGTAAAGCCGTTACTTGTAATATTAATTGCAGAAGAAGTATAAGGATAAGAAGCACCGCTTTCATTACGGCGTACACCGCCGGAAGGCAGATCGGTATCGAGGTACCAGCCTGTTACCGGAGCAATAAATGTATAGTTTATTGGCACAGTTTGCGGTGTTGCACCTCCTGAAACTGTTGTTGTAACGTTTACAGTGTGCATTATACTTCCATTATTATCTTTCACCCACAATGTATAAGGCTGTCCGGCAGTCATTGGGAAAATATCAATGCTTTGTAATGTAGTAGGCTGAAGTACATTAAAGTAAACTTCCCAGTCAATAGTTTGGGTTCCAATAGTTCCGCCTGCGGCAGATGGAGAAACCGGGCCTACGCTACCGGAACTTCCACCGGCGGTGGCACTTGCCCAGAATGAGGTGGTTGCTGATACGTTTGTTGTGAAGGAAGCTCCTGAACCTATTGGTGTTGTAGCTGTAGGGCTATCGAACCAGTTAATAGGATAAGCCGATGTGGCCGTTAATGTAACCGGCCCGAAACCGCAACGATTTGGATTTCCTCCGGAAGTAATACCCGGATTATTAACAACAACTTTTTTAACTATAGAGTACCCGTTTGAGCCGCTACATGTTACTCTCAACCTGAAGAAAGTGGTAGCAGTGGTATTTGCACTGTACGCTCCGGGTGTGCTTGCGCCGGGAATATCTGTCCAGGTTGCACCATCCGGTGATGATTGCCAGTTATAAACTATTCCTTCGCCAATACCGTAACCGGTAGCAGTTAAGTTTATGGTTTCAGAAACGCATATAGTGTCTTTACTTACAGTAATTGTAAATCCTGACGCTGATGGAGTTGTACAATCAGGAGCAACAAATTCATCAGCACCTATATCCGGCGCTGTAGCGCCGCTGCCTGTGGCACGTGTTTCATCATCAATATCCGTTGTTATACCTGTTCCGGCAACACCGGCATGGTTTAAAGGAGATATAGGTTGTGCATGAAGGTCTGTTGCAGAAATGAATAACGGATCAACATCAATTGAATGAGCATCCTTACCGGTAGCTATTCTCCATGCACCAATATTTGAGCGTAATGATCCCAAATATCCAATATTTCCGGAAACAGAATAATAATCGTTGTAATCAATATTTGTAAATACGGAGTTTGCTGTTTCTACAAATATTGCAACTTTACCGCTATTTGAGTTAGGTACCGAGAAAACGTTGTTTCGAACGTCGAGGTTACCAACAGTGTTTTTAATGTGAAGAGCAATATTATTAAGTCCGGGGTAATAAGTTGAATTTGATACAGCCGTATTCATATTGATGCTGTTATAATAAAGTTTATAACCGCCGCCTGTGCCAACTATACCAATACCTGAACAGCTCCATGTAGCCGCATCTGCAGAGCTCCAGCCCGTGTTTGATACATCCCAAATAAAGTTATTAGAAACAGTGAGGTTTGTGTTTGTTGTAGAAGACAACAGCGCAATACCATCAATGTTATAACCTAATGCTCTTGTATTTTTTATGTTCCATATTTTGTTTTTAGAAATATTACCTCCGCTGATTTTTCCTGCAACATAAATACCAGCCGCAGGTGCTGCGGAAGTTGTAGCTTCATTGGTGCTTACACCTGTAATTTCATTTTTTGAAACTGTTACACCTTGTTGCTGTGCTATAAAAATACCATCTAAGCCTATGTATTCAGAAGAAGTTGTAGAACCTATATAGTTACCTGATATTTCGTTGTTTACATCGTTATTAATATCATTACCAACTAAAGCAATACCGTAGTACGCTTTTTTAATAGTGTTATTCTGGTATTTATTGTTGTTATTTTCTTTTTCGGCATAATTACCCATTTGAACACCGCTCGACTGAACCACCACGGCAAAACCTGCAACGCTGCCTCCGCCAACTAAAACACAGTTCTTAATTGTATTGTTAGTGGCTCCGTTGTTTTTATCGAAAGAAGCAACCCATATAACTGCGCCTGCTCCTGTGTTTTCAATTGTAAGGCTTTTTGCGGTTGATGCGGTTCTGTCTGTACCGTCAAATGTTATATAATCGCCACCGTTAATTTTAAACAAGGCGCTGCCGTCAGCAATACTTCCTGAAATTTTAGTGTTAACATTTAATGGCCTTATGGTAAGTGTTTTAGATGCACTTGCTTCAGCATTAAATATTTCAATCTGATTATTAACAGTATAATTGGTATTTTTTAAAGTAAAAATAATATTACCGCCAAGGCATGAATTATTATAAGCGTTTATTGCATTTTCAAGAGTGTTGAAAGGTACAGGTTCACCTGAGCCCACAAGGTAATCACCTGCTGCAAGTGCTGTACTTATTACAAAAGTATAAGCCGGGTTGGGCATTATACCAACTGCCGGCGGATTAACAGTATAGTTATTTGAGCCCACCGAAGGGTTAGAGCCAACATTTGGCGTTGAGGCAGCATCTTGTGCTACAACCCAGTAAGCTATATTATCATTTAGTGCAAATACAGGAAATGTAAAAGTATAAACACTGCCTGCAACCGAAGATGCATTTACAAATTGTTGTGGGCCACCGTTTACCGTACAATATAAACGTGGAGCATTTGCGGCGGTGCCAATACCGCTTTGGTCGGTAATTGTAACTGCTAAAGTTTGTCCGGTAGTAGTGCTGCAAAATGAGCCGGGAAGTTTATTGTAAGTAATATAAGGCGATTGCTTATCGTC
>JAFDXB010000274.1 GCA_018268175.1 Bacteroidota bacterium
CAAAAATCACCCGGCTATTTCACAATGAACGCACAGGTTTCAAAAACTCTTATTGAAAAATATGGTTTTGATTTCTATATAGGAATGGAAAACATTACAGGATATATGCAGAAGCATGCTATTATTGCTGCCGACGATCCTTTTTCTCAATATTTTGATGCAAGCATGATATGGGGGCCGCTTACGGAACGAATGGTTTATGCAGGTTTAAGATTTAAATTGTAAATAATTTTAGGCGGATTTTAATCCGCCTTTTTTTTATCAATATAATTTTTTACAAACCTGTGAAGATTAAAGGTTTTTATTTTTTCAATTTCTGATGCTAACAAATCTTTTGATAAATCGCTCATTCTTTTCTTCTGGATAAGTTGAAAAGCTTTTTCAGTATTGAGCCAAAGTTTTCTTTTGTTTTCTTTAGGCAGCATTTTTAAAATAGCATCTTTTAAATCCTGAAGCCCTTCATTTTTTGAAGCAATAGTTTTAATAACAGGAATTTCACGGTGTTCGCTAAAAACCGGCGCCAGCATCATTTTAAGGTTTTTTACAAAAGTGTCAGCACCTTGCCTGTCTGATTTATTCACAACAAAAATATCAGCAATTTCCATCAGCCCCGCTTTCATGGTTTGTATTTCATCTCCTGCTTCAGGTACCACAACTACAATTGTTACATCTGCTAATCCTGCAATTTCAATTTCACTTTGCCCCACACCTACAGTTTCTATAATAATGTAATCGAATGCTGAGGCCTGCACCAAACTGGTAATTTCTAAAATTTTTGGGTTAAGTCCTCCCATTGAACCCCTTGTAGCAAGCGACCTTATAAAAACATTTTCAGAATTATACCATTGGCTCATTCTTATCCTGTCTCCCAAAACAGCACCGAGATTAAATGGGGAACTTGGATCTACACACAGAACGCAAACCTTTTTATTATTTTGAGTTAATTGAGCAATCAGGCCATCGGTTATGGTGCTTTTCCCGGCGCCGGGAGGGCCCGTAATGCCTATAACAGGTGTGTTTGATGGTGGAAGAGATTCCAGTAAAACATCATAGCCTGCAGATTCATTTTCAACAATACTAATAGCACGGGCTATAGTTTTAAAATCATTGTTTTTAAGGTTATTTAAAAAATCTTCCAACATAATTTTGTGCACTGATACAAAAGTTCAAAAAATATTAATTTGCAACTTAATGAAAAGTAAAATAACCGGCGGTGAAACTGATTTTCTATTTTCCGAAAAAGTTTTGGGGAAATATGATGTTAAATATTACAGATGCCGCGATACCGGTTTTATACAGACAGAAGAGCCTTATTGGTTAAATGAAGCTTACAGTAATGCAATCACAAAATTGGATTTAGGCCTGGTTCAGCGTAACATTGATCTTTCGAAAACTGTTTACCCGGTAATCTTACAAAATTTTGACCCTTCAAAAAAATTCCTTGATTACGCCGGAGGTTATGCTTTGTTTACAAGGTTAATGCGTAATAAAGGAATTGATTTTTATAACACGGATCCTTACTGCGAAAATATTTTTGCCGAAGAACAAGATTTAAAATATTTACCTTTAGGACAAAGGTTTGAATTAGAAACTGCATTTGAAGTTTTTGAGCATCTTCCTGATCCCGTTGCCGGAATGGAAGATATGCTTAAATATTCTGACAGTATTCTTTTTTCAACAGTTATTGTTCCTAAAAGTGTAAGTAAAGACTGGTGGTATTATTCATTTGAAACAGGCCAGCACGTTGCGTTTTATACGTTGAATTCTTTAAAATTCCTTGCTGAAAAATTCGGATTGAACTTTTACAGTAATGGAACAACACTTCATTTGTTTACAAGGAAAAATCTTAGCAAAAACCCTTTCAAATTATCGCCTGCAGGCTGGTTGATAAAAAAAGCAGCAAAAAAACTTGATAAGCTTGAAACTAAATTTTATGGAAAGCGGCAAAGTTTACTTGATGAAGATATTGCAAATGCAAAGAAGAAACTGAAGGAAAAATAACTATTCCCGGTTACACCTGTCATTTGTGGTTAATGAATTTTGGAATATTGTTCGATATCTCCGGCATCGGTTTAATCATTATAACGGGGGCTATAAATGTTTCATCCCTTCGGGATAGTAAAACAATTTTCGGAAATTAATGAGTTAGTTTACTCGAGATTCAACTTTTCTTTAAGGTCTTCAACTGCATTTTCAAATTGCTCCTGAAAAATAAAATCATGAGCACCTTCTCCTTCTACAATTACGTTCGGAGCATCATAATATACTTCAAGAAGCCGGTTTGTTTTTAAGCCTTCGGCAAGAGAAAAAGCAAATGTTTGATTACCGATAAATAATTTGCAGGATTTAATTATTGAAGCCATTTCTAAAAAATCATTCACATGCAAATGTTTAATATGAGGAATTTGCTTCTGCATATCCTCATGTTCTACAGGTAAACCTACAAAAGCAATTTTTTGGAATTTGCTCAAGAAATTATATTTTATACCTGGACTTCTGTGGCGATGGCTTCTTGCTACAACAATATAACCGGCATATTCAGGATTGCCCGGAGCATCAAGCCATTTTTGAGATGTGTTGTAAAAAACAGAATAAATATGAAAATACCAACGTATAATACTTCCGCGGTTTAAAGGAAAAACCTGTTTCCGGAAAATATCCAAATCGTAATCAATTTGTTCATTATGGTAAATATCACATAATTCTATTTGCGGCTGATATTCAAGCAAGGGCTTAAGCATCATAATAACTTTTTCGGAAAGCATAATATTCCCGAAAGGATGAAAATGCGTATAACGGCCGCGTTCATTTGCTTTAAGATAAATTCTGGCTTTGCCGTTTTTGCTTAACGCATAAATTGCAGGCAGGGCATACATTATATCACCGCTATTGCCGCTGTGTTTAAATGTGGTTATGTTTTTATATTTATGTTTAACATCAACCTTTTGTTGATCATTTACTTTCTTTTCAAAACGTTCATCATATATTTTATGCTTTAGCCGCTTGTAAGCATCCCGGTCAGTTAGTTTTAAATATAACTTCTGAATTTCAATAAAAGGATTAAAAGCCATCAGCGTATAGATATAATTTTCAGTAATTGATTTATTTTCACCCCAAAAATAAACTGTTGAAAGGAATATCTGTTGTTATACCAAATTATAATGGAAGAGAATTATTGGAAAAAATTATTCCGCCTGCCTTCGTAGCACTGCAAAACAGCGGCCTTCCTTTTGAAATAATTATTTCTGATGATGCTTCCTCAGATGAAAGTGTTTCATTTTTAAAGAATTTTTACCCTGAAATAACTTTAATTCAAAATCAGGAAAATCAAGGGTTCAGTAAAACAATTAACCGTGGCATTTTTAAAGCGAAATTTAGCTACATTTTATTGCTTAACAGCGATGTTATTTTAACTGAAAACTATTTTGAAAACCAACTTAGGTATTTTGATGACGATAAAACATTTGGCGTTATGGGCCGAATTGTAGGTTGGAATAATGATAAAATTCAAGACGGGGCTAAATATCCAAATTTTCACGGTGCCAAAATTAAAACTACCGGTAATTATTTGAATAC
>JAFDXB010000275.1 GCA_018268175.1 Bacteroidota bacterium
GAGTAGGTGAAGGTATTAATGTAACCTTTGATGAAAACAATCCTGATGGCACAAAGGCCGGAGTTTATTTTGCAACTAATAAATATAATATCACTCCAAATTCTGAACTGGCTCTCACAAAATTGCTTCAAATATTTTCAGAATACCCTAACACAAATATTTTAATTGAAGGCCATACCGATGATGTAGGAACAGATGCTTACAACCTGGGTCTTTCTCAAAGGAGAGCAGAAGCTGTTGCAAACTATCTTGTTTCAAAAGGGCTTTCCCGCGACAGGTTAATTGTTAGATGGTATGGTGAAAGTCAGCCGATTGTTGAAAATAATAGTGATGCTAATCGTGCTTTAAACAGAAGAGTACAGTTTGTAATTACTGCAAACGATAAAATGAAAGAAGATGCAAAAAGAGAAGCAGGAGAGTAAATAAAAAATTTTTCAGAAACTATCATTCAAAACTACGGTTAATCCGTAGTTTTTTATTTATAGAATCAGTTTAAATTTGTTGCTATGGAAAAAATAATTGCAGTGGCAGGTTCCGGTACAATGGGGAGCGGAATTGCATTTTCCGCTGCACAAGCGGGATACAATGTGGTTTTGTACGATTTGAATAAGGAACTTCTTGAAAAAGCAGGTAATTCAATTAAATCTAATCTTCAGTTTCTTTTAAAGAAAAATAAAATTGATGATTTAAAAGCTGAACAAATTGCAGCACAGATAAAATTTTCGAATGATTTAAATGATTGCAAAGCAGATATAATTATTGAAGCAATAATTGAAAAAATTGACATAAAAAAGCAATTGTTTTCAAAACTTGCAGAAATAAATAACAGTGAAACAATTTTTGCTTCAAATACTTCTTCTCTTTCTATTTCACAAATTCAGGAAGGTATAAAAAATGAGGAAAGAGTTGCAGGCTTGCATTTTTTTAATCCTGCAAATGTTATGAAACTTGTGGAAGTAGTAAAAGGAAAAAATACTTCACAACAAACGATTGACAATCTTGTTTTATTTTCTCAAACTCTTGGCAAAACACCGGTAATATGCACAGACTCGCCGGGTTTTATTGTAAACAGAGTTGCAAGGCATTTTTATCTAGAAGCATTGCATATTGCTGAAACCGGCGAAGCAACTCCGGCACAAATTGATGCACAGCTTGAATCGGCAGGATTTAAAATGGGGCCTTTTAAATTAATGGATATGATTGGAATGGATATTAATCTGGCTGTTTCTCAATCTTTATACGAAGCCTTTAATAAAGCAATAAGGTTCAAGCCATCTGCTTTGCAGGAATCAAAAGTTTTAAATGGCGAACTTGGCAGGAAAACAGGCAAAGGATTTTATACTTACAACTCTTAACAAATGGTATTAGTAACCGGAGGCTCAGGTTTGGTTGGCACAGAATTAATTTTACAACTTTTGAAATCAGGGAAATCTGTTAGAGCCATTGAAAACACAACTCCCATTAAGAAGGGCTTTGCATCTCAAATTGAGATTATTAAAGCTGACATTCTGGATGTTGTTGCTCTTGAAGATGCTATGGACGGCATAACCGAAGTTTATCATTGTGCCGGGCTTGTTTCTTATGATCCGAAAATGAAAACCCAACTTTTTAAAATAAATACAGAAGGCACTGCTAATATTGTGAATGCGGCACTTAATGAAAATGTTTCAAAATTTCTTTTTGTTTCTTCTGTTGCTGCACTTAAAAAAGATGAAAATCAAAAATTAATAAATGAAAACCTTTATTTTAAAGATATTAAGTTTGAAAGTACCTATGCTCAAACAAAATATCTTGCTGAATTAGAGGTTTGGCGCGGCATTGCCGAAGGATTAAATGCAGTTATAATTAATCCTTCAATTATTTTAGGCTATTCCCCTTTTGATGGCGGATCATCAGAAATTTTTAAATCTGTTTTTAATGAATTTCCATGGTTTACACCGGGCAGCGCCGGTTTTGTTGATGTTCGCGATGTGGCAAAAGCAGCAATTTTATTAATGGATAGCAATGTGTCCGGCGAAAGATTTATTGTTTCTGCAAGCAATAAAAAATTTAAAGAAATATTTTCTGAAATAGCAGCAACTTTCGGTAAAAAGGCACCATATAAAAAAGCATCTCCATTAATGGCTTCTCTGGTTTGGAGAATTGAAAAATTGAAAAGTAATTTTAATAATTCTAAACCATTGGTTACAAAAGAAACTGCTAAAGCGGCATTTAATCATTCATTATACAACAACGAAAAGCTTCTAAAATATTTTCCGGAATTTTTATACCACAATATTGATGATACCATAAAATATTACTGCCGGTTTTATAATGAAGCATTTAATTAAAAATAATTATGAAGTTCATACTAATATTTCTCTTATTTCCGTTTTGCAGCATTGCGCAGCAAAATTATTTTACTGTTTCAGGAAAAGTAATAAATGCAAAAGACAGTACACCTTTAATAAATGCCTCTGTTTTTGCAGAGAATACAACAACGGGAACAGTTACTGATGAAAATGGAAGATTTAAATTGTATCTGCCAAACGGAGGCTATAATTTAATTGTAACATTTACAGGTTATAATTCTGAAAGCAAAAGAATAAACAGTTCTTCATCAGAACCTTTGATATTTGAAATGAATATTAAGGAACAAGATTTGGCAGA
>JAFDXB010000276.1 GCA_018268175.1 Bacteroidota bacterium
AATTTTCAAAAAACTTGTTGTTTGTTTCAGGAACAAACCAAAGCTCATTTAATCAAAAAAATCATAATCCGGAATTTATTCCAACCATAAAAAAGGCTGCCTCAAAATTTTGAGACAGCCTTTTAATTTGTGAAAATTGGTCAACTCAAGTTTAAAAAGGCAAATCGTCAGATTCACCACCATTATCCATATCTGCTTTCACAGTTGGTCTTGGCTGGGATCCGGCATTTGATACATTACCCTGATTTGAACCGTTATTTTCTCCATTTCTATTTCCCAATAACTGAATGTTCTGAACTCTTAAACGCAGGGTTGCTGAAGGCGCATTGTCTTTGTTTAAATAACCATCAGTCCATGGCGCTCCTTCCACATAAACGAGTTGACCTTTTTTCAAATAATCTGCAACAGCAGTTTTATCTGTCCAATAAGCACATTCAACCCAGGTAGTTCTATCCTCCGTTTTGCCTTCACGGGTTTTAAAACGTTCAGTATGTGCGACACTGAAATTAATAACATTTTTCCCGTTTACCTCTTTTACCATTGAGTCCTTTCCAAGGTTTCCAATAATCTGTAACTTAATCATAGCGATGTAATTTAATTGTTAAGCGATGTATATATGTATATGTCTAAATGAACTTATTAATAACTCATATTAGCAATTACCAATTTTTTAAAATTATATTGGTTTAATTTTTCCGGCAAAAAATAATAAAATCAAATTAAACTTAAAATTTAATTCATTTTATTCTTTAAGGTTTTCACTTGGGTCTGTAAATTATTTACCAGGTTAGCCAGAGAATTCATATCCCAGCGTTGCTGATCGGCCACTTTACCAATTACCATCTGCGCAAGCCATATTTCAGCTATATCTTCAGAGTTAATTTGATAAGGTTGATATTGCGGGTTATCGCTCACTAAAGAAACTTTATTTTTTGACCTGTTATTTTTTACAATTCTTTTATAAACGATACCTTCATTCCTGCTCACCACAATACAGGGAACATTATTTTTCACATCATCAATTGCTTCAACTTTTTCTCCAACAATAATACTTCCGCTGGGCGTGGGCAACATACTATCACCTATTATTTCGAAAGCTCTATAATTTCCTCCGCTTAGCATCGGCAAAGTGAATGTATTTAATTCATCTAAAAATTCACTGTCTTCATATCCTGCAAGGTAGCCTGCCGCAGCCTTTACCGGCACAAAATGAATAAGGTTTCTTTTAGCATCACCAATTTTTTGGTTGCGACGTTTCATCCAGTAACTTGTACCGGATTCACTAAGATCTTTCAGTAAAAGTTCATCAAGAGTTAAATCATATATTTCACTAACAATTTCCAAAATATCCAAACGCGGATCAGCCCTCTCCTCTTCATAAGCACCAATAAGGCTTCTTTTTACGTTAAGTTTATTTGCAAATTCTTCCTGCGTCCAGCCTCTTAATTTACGAAGATACTTTAAGTTTAAACCAGCTTGCGACATAATTAACTAATTTGATTAGCACAAACATACTAAAATTTTTAGTTCTGCAAAATTATTTTTCGGGGTATAAAAAAAAACTTTTAAAAAAACTTGCAAATGTGAATAAAAGGATATTATATTTGTCATCTGAAACCTACGGCACAGTTTGCCGAATTTATCCAACCATCTCTGAAAAGTACATTACTTACCTCCAACTTATCTTAAAAGAAAGGCATTAAGCTTCCTCTATTTCTGTGAGCCATTTTTCTAATCATTTAAAATTAAAAAAATGCTTACTAATTTTACCTCAAGAGTTACAATCGTAACATCAATTCTCGCTATTGCATTAATCTTCAATGCATCTGCACAAACTAGTGTTAGGCCGTACAGCCTGGTTTATTCAGCAAACATCAAAGGTGGTGTTACTATGATAGGAAACACCAGCATGGCAATTAAAAAAACTAATGGCACGGTTAATACCGATAAAATGAATGACATTGCCGTTTCAACACACATTGGTTCTACAACTTATGGAAACGACAGCGAAAATATGCAGTTTGTTGATGTTGACTCCAACTCAGAAACTTCAAATTCTTCCTCAGCAGTGTTAACGCTGCCTTCAGGAAACAATACAATTAAATTTGCTCGTCTATATTGGGGCGGTAGAATAACAAATTCCGCTGTTAATGCAGACCCTACTATTCTTCGCAAGATAAAAATCCGCAAAGGATCTGTAGGCACTTATTCTACAGCAACTGCCCCTGCATCTAACGTTGATCAATTTACTCTTGCAGGAACAACCGACAGAGTGTATCAGTGCTATGTTGACATCACTGATTATATGCAGCAAAGCGGACCGGGTAATTTCTTTGTTGCTGATATCGCTGCTTCTCCCGGATCAAGAACAAATGGTGGATCTTATGCTGGATGGGGAATTGTGGTTGCTTACGAAAACCCAAATTCAAACTATTATAGCGTTAGAGTTTATGATGGATACTCTCAGGTTTATTCAACATCTTCAGGCCCTGTAGTTGCTGATGTTACTTTAACAGGATTAAATGTTCCAAACAATCCTCTTACAGCTTCTGATGCAGTTATGAGTGTAATGGCATGGGAAGGAGATGGCAACCTTGGTGCTACAACAAATAACCCTGCAGGTGATTATATAAAAGTTAATAATGTTTCTGTTTTCAATGAAACTAATCCTGTTACTAACTTCTGGAATGGCTCTATTACAAAAAATGGCGCTTACGTTACAACTAAAAATCCTGATTACAGAAATCAAATGGGTATTGATATTGATGAAGTAAATGTTGGCGTTGGCTACGGAATTCAACCAAATGCTACAAGCGTAAACATTAAATTCGGAACTGAAGCTGACCAGTATTTCCCAAGCGCTTTCACTTTTGCTATCAGAATGAAAGATCCTATTTTAAGTGTTAAGAAAACTGCTGCTGATGCAAGCGGAAACGGCACTCTTGAATCTCAGGAAGAAATTACATACACTTTTGCAGGTTCAAACTCAGGTGCTGCTCCTTCTTACGGAACTTACCTTGTTGACACTTTACCATCTAATGTTACGTATGTTCCAAATTCTCTTGAAGTTGTTTCTGCTCCGGGTTTAACTCCAGGTATTAAAACAGACGCCCAGGATGGAGATATTGCTTTTGTAAAAACACAGAACGGAAAAACTTACGTTAAATTCTTTATCGGCGAAGGTGCCACTTCCACCGAAGGTGGTGTAATGCCAATCGGTTCTTCTTATGTTTTGAGAATTAAAGTTAAATCAGCAGTTATTCCGGGCAGTGTTACAAATACTGTTAGATTATTCACTTCTTCACAGGCAGGTGATAACTTCACAGATGAAAGCACTGCAGTTATCAGCCCTTCAGGCGGACCACTTGATGTTAAACTTGTTTCTTTCTCTGCTACCTTGGTTAACCATAATACTCTTGTAAAATGGGAAACTGAATCTGAAATCAACAATGCTTACTTTGATGTTGAACGCAGTGAAAACGGTGTAAACTTTAAACCTGTGGGTAGAGTTCAGGGCAATGGTACTACTTCAATAAGAAGCTACTATAACTTCACAGATGTTTTAAACACTAATGCAAACATTCTTTACTATCGTTTGAAGTCTGTTGACAACAACGGCAAATTCACTTACTCAAATATTGTTGCTATAAGATTAGACGGCAAATTGAATATAACTAAATTCAGTGTTTACCCTAACCCAACAGTTAATAATGTAAAGATCTCTTTAAACAGTTCTTCTGCTTCCGAAACAGTTGTAAGAGTAATGTCTCTTGAAGGAAAAGAAGTAATGGTTCGTAAAGTAAAAGTTCAAAAAGGAGATAATATTATTGTAGTTCCTGAATTTGAAAAACTACAAACCGGAACATATATCTGCGAAATTTCTAACGGAACAGACAGATTTGTTCAGAAAGTAGTTAAAAACTAAACAAACAATCCACTAAATATGGAGGCTGCCTACCTAAGGCGGCCTCTTTTTTTTATAATTCCCTTTGTGGTTGTTAGTCCTTATTTTTGCAAAAAAAATTATAATGAGTGCAGTTATTTTGTTACACAGTATAGTTCGGTATTTTGTTTTGATATTTGGTATTTGGGCGGTGGTTAGAGCCTTTTCAGGAGTTTCGGGCAATAAGGCTTTTACGCCAACAGATAAAAGAGCAAATACATTTTTTATGATAAGTTGCGACATTCAATTATTGCTCGGCTTAATCTTATTTTTCGTAAACGGATGGTCTAAAAGATTTTCCGAAGGTATGAGTACCTTAATGAAAGATCCTTTTGCAAGATTTTTCACCGTTGAGCACACACTGGGAATGTTGATAGCAATTATTCTTGTACATATTGGAGTTTCTTCAATTAAAAAAACTGCTTCTGACAACTCAAAGCATAAAAAAGTTTTAATTTTTTCAGGT
>JAFDXB010000277.1 GCA_018268175.1 Bacteroidota bacterium
AGCGTTCCTTCTGCAGCGCTTCCTTCTTGGTCAAAATAAATAAAATAAGGATTCTGACGGCTGTAAGCATTATATACACTAAACACCCACTCACTTTTCCATTTACGGTTTTTATTCTTTTTAGGTGTTAAGATAGCAGATAAATCAAGCCTGTGATACGATGGCAGCCGGTATTGGTTAATTGCGCTATACTGCTGAGTTAAACTTCCATCAATAATGTAAAACCTTTGAGGTAAAGTAGCAGCATTGCCACTTCCAAAAACAAAGGCAGCACTCACCTTCCATTTATCCGACAACTTATACATTCCAACTACAGATAAATCATGTCGCCTGTCATATTTGGCAGGATATTTTTTACCGAAATTCAGTTCCGGAAATTTGCGATCCGTAAAACTTAGAGTATAACCAATCCATCCGGTAAGTTGCCCCTTCACTTTATTTATAAAAAATTCTGAACCATAGCTCCAACCCTTACCGAAGGTGAAAGAGTTCTCTGTATCTTCAAGTGTATTGGGTGTATAGCCTTCTTCATATTCTAATTGATTGTCCATTTTTTTATAATATAACTCAACAGAAGTCTCGAACATATTATTATTAAAATTGCGGAAATAACCAATAGCATATAGCCAGCTTTTTTGAGGTTTTACTTTATATGTACTCGGAACCCAAACATCAGTTGGCAAAGTAGTACCGGCATTGCTTACAAGGTGAATATATTGAAGGTTGCGTGTAACAGAAGCTTTTAATGAAGACACATCATCAATAGCATAACGCATTGTTAAACGCGGCTCAAAGCCTCCATACATTTTTACACTTTTGTTTTTTGCGTACACCGTACTGTCAATTCGGTTTCCATCTATATCAGTTTCATAAATTTTATAAGGGCCTACCTGATTAAATAAAGAATATCGCAAGCCACCGTTAATTTTTATTTTTGGTGACAAATCCCAGTCTTCCTGAATATACACAGCCGCATCATGTGCAAACTTAACCTGTGCACTAAGTGGCTTAAACTCAACAGAATCCTGGTTACCGCTTATAACAGATGGTATAAACCGGTGGTACGAATAAAAGAATCCAAATTTTAATTTATGCTTCGCAGATGGATAGAAATCAAAATCCTGCTTTAAACTATAATCCCGTATTCCAGATGATAACTTAATTTTAAAATTGTTTTGCGCCCCTGAAAAACTAAAATTATAATCGTTGTAAACCAGGGAAGTATTTGCAAAAAGTTGTTTGTTAAAAACATGGTTCCATCTTAATGTTGCGGTAGCATTTCCCCAAGGGATTTTCACTTTCAAACTTCTTCGCGAATTCGAAAAATCAAATACATCCCGGCCAAAATATCCGCTTAAATAAAAATGATCTTTTTCTCCTGCCGAGAAATTCATTTTTGCATTAAGGTCATAAAAATAATAACCGGAACCGTAAAACTGGCTTTCCTTTTTTACAAAAGGCTTTACAAGAGCATCAATATATGTTCTCCTTGCGGAGATGATAAAAGAAGATTTATCTTTTTTAATCGGCCCCTGAATTGAAACTCGCGAAGCTATAAGGCCGATCCCGCCTTCTACCTCAAATTTTTTATTATTTCCTTCTTTCATTGTAACATCCAAAACGCTCGATAATCTGCCACCATATTGCGCAGGCATTCCACCTTTTATCAACGAAACATTTTTTAAGGCATCAGAATTAAATATAGAAAAGAAACCAAACAGGTGGCCGGAATTATACACAATAGCATCATCAAGTAAAATTAAATTTTGGTCGGGTCCACCACCTCTTACATAAAATCCTGAACTGCCTTCACCGGCATTCCTTACTCCAGGTACGAATTGTATCGCTTTTAAAATATCAACTTCACCAAGAAAAGCAGGAATAGATTTAATTTGTTCTACAGGCAAAGTAATTTTACCCATTTGAGCTGTCTTTACATTATTTTCTCTCTTCTTAGCAACCACAATAACCTCCTCTGCTAATTTTTCTGCAGGAAATAATTCAAGCTCCAGCCTTTTATCAGAATCTGCATCCACTTCGTATATAAGTGTTTTGTAACCTACATACGAAACCACGATCTTTATATTTCCGGATTTAACTGAAAGACTAAAAAAACCATAGTTATTTGAAATCACATTTTTGTTGCCATCAGCTACATAAATATTGGCACCAATTAATGATTCACCCGACAAAGCATCCTTTACAAAACCACTAATAGTAATATTGTTTTGTGCAATTGCAGAATTCCCGAAAAACAAAAATGTGAAAAATAAAATACGGGTAAAAAACATAAATTAAGGTGTTGAAATGCTATCCATAACTTCTCCGCAATTCAACATTCCGGCTTTATATTTTGGATGTTTTTTACCCAGGTATGGATTAACAACTTCATCTGAAGCGCTCAGCCAATTTGCTCCAATTTCATCATTAAATGCCATTGGGCAATGCTGCAAATAAAGTTTTTTACCTTCATAATTAATCATTTTTAAAAAACCCGGATACAACAGGTCACTTACAGAACTGAAATTCTTTCTCATTTCTTCAATATTGTTCTGGCTAATTAAAGCAGCAGTGTTTGCTTTAATATCCGAAACAGTAGATTTAACTGCTTCAGCAATATTTGCCTGGTCGTTCTTTATTTCTGAGTATGGAATACTGTCTATCAAAATCATAAATTCTCTTGCTTTTGCCTTTACTGTTGCTGTGTCTGCGTTTACAAAAGCATCTTTCATTTCAAGATATGAACCTACTGCAGCTTCAGTTGCATTGTTAAATGAATCTGAATGCGATTTCAATTTTATAGGCTGCTGCTTTTCGGAAACTTCAGTTTTTTTATCTTTTGGTTTAATAAAAAACCAGTAAACAGCAATAGCTGCAATAATTACGACTATAACACCTAAAAATTTTTTCATATTTTAAGTTTTTGCAAATGTAAGCTTAAGATTGGTTTTTAAGGTTAAATTCAAGTGTAATGAAGTACTTTTGCAAAAAAATTAAAAATGCTTTTAGGATTACAGAATGTAACCTTTGAATTTGGTGCCAGAACAATTGTGGAAGATGCCACATGGCACATTCAGCCCAATGAAAGAATTGGTTTTGTTGGCTATAATGGTACCGGCAAATCAACTTTGTTTAAGGTATTAACAGGCCAATATTCTCCTTCTAAAGGCACAGTGGAAAAGGGACGTGAAGTTAGCATCGGATTTCTTCATCAAGACCTTTTAGGTTTTGATACTGAAGATTCAATCTTAGAAGTTGCACTTGGTGCTTTTGAAAGAGTGAAACAACTTGAAAAAGAACTTGAAGAAATAGCAACTGAACTTGAAAAAACCGGTGATGAAAATCTTGCTGTTAAGTATTCTGACAAACTTCATGAAATGGAGGTGCTTGATGGATACAACATTCATCATAAAACCGAAGAAGTTTTGCAGGGCTTGGGTTTTGCAAATGCTGATCTTTCAAAACAATATAAAAAATTCAGCGGGGGCTGGAGAATGAGAGTGTTGCTGGCCAAGATGATTTTAATGAAACCCGATGTCCTGCTTCTTGATGAACCTACAAACCACCTTGATTTGCCCAGTATTGAATGGCTGGAAAAATATTTAGCTCATTATCAGGGTGCTGTTGTAATTGTATCTCACGATAGATTCTTCCTTGATAAAATGGTAACGAAAATTGTAGAGCTGTATCAAAAGGAATTACATTTTTACTCAGGCAATTATTCCTTTTATGAAAAGGAAAAAGCAATGAGAATTGACCTTCAAAAAAAAGCGTACGATAATCAGCAGGATTATATTCGCCAACAGGAAAGATTCGTTGAGCGTTTCAAAGCTAAAGCGAGTAAAGCAGCACAGGCACAAAGTATTGTAAAAAGGTTAGATAAACTTGACCGTATTGAAGACGTTGAAATTGAAAGGCCCAATATTAAAATCAATTTTACAATTGAGAAACAACCCGGCCGAACTATATGTACATTGAAGCATATTAGTAAAAGCTTTAAAGATGTAGAGATTGTTTCTGATGCAGCCGCTGAAATAGAACGCGGTGATAAAATTGCACTTATAGGTGCAAACGGTAAAGGTAAATCTACCCTTCTAAGAATAATTGCAGGTGTTGAACCATTTGAAGGTGAAAGAGTGTGGGGACATAATGTAAAAGAGGCATTTTATGCGCAGCACCAACTTGAAGCCTTAACGCAGGAAAACGATATACTTGAAGAGATGAAAGATGCCAGAAGCGGTAAAACTGACCTTGAACTCAGAAGCCTGCTTGGAGCATTTTTATTTAGCGGCGATTCTGTTGAGAAAAAAATAAAAGTTCTGAGCGGAGGCGAAAAAGCACGCGTGGCTCTCGCCAAAACTATCGCCAGCAAAGCAAACTTTTTAATGCTTGATGAACCAACAAACCATCTCGATATTCATTCTGTTGACTTATTGGTTGAAGCATTAAATAAATATGAAGGAAGTTTGATTTTGGTAAGTCACGACAGATATTTCATCAGCCGTATCGCCAATAAAATATGGGAAATTGAAGATCATAAAGTAAGGGAATTTAAGGGAACTTATAATGAGTGGGAAGATTGGAAAGCAAGACGTGATGCAAGCACAGAAACAGAGAAAAAAGTAAAACCTGAACCTTTAAAAATTAAGCAAGAATCCACCCCGGAAAATAAAGAGCAGAAAAACGAACTCAACAAATATAAAAGCAGGTTTAAAAAGCTTGAAGAGGAAATTGCATCTGTATCAAAGGCAAAAGATGAACTAGAAAAAAAACTTTCTGAACCCGATATTTATAACGACAAGGCAAATTTTTTAAAAGTGGAATCAGATTACAATTCTGCTGTTAAAAAAATTTCTGATTTGAATAAGGAGTACGAAAAAATTTTTGAAAAAATAATAGAACTTGAATAAAAATTTTTTTTTCACTAACTAACAATGACTTGTAATTTATAATACACAATTTCAATTCCGTTCAGGCGTTTCCTAAAGGCAAATTGATTACATTGCATTTATTAATTCAGATATTCCAGGATTTATTATGAAACTCGTAGCAGTAAAAAATATTCAGTTTTCAAAACTTATAAAGATAAATGGCAAGCTAAAGGAATTTAATTTCCGAAAACCCAACAGAAATGATGACAGCAACTTTACAGTTGATGTTTTAGATGAAAGAGGTGACAGAATAATTTTCCACATGGAAAAATCTGAAGGCAAATGGGTAATTGTACAGGGAGAACTACCTGATTGGATAGCCGGTAAGGAAGACGCCCTCAACGATGTAATAATAAACGATCTTGATTTGTAAATCTCATTAACATTTTCTTTACATTTGTTGATAAACTCAACAATATGTATCGTTCAGGGAAATTTCTTTTATTCTTTTTAATTATCAGCAATTTTTGCATTGCTCAAAGTGTTCAACCGGTTTTTGGTGATGAAATAAAACTCAAACAAGGTTCAACAAATTTCGATATTATTCACATGGATAACTCGGGCATTTATGTGGAAGAGTCGCATATTGCTTTACGCACTTATTTTGTTTTTGGCGCCACAACAAGAAATGCCGCAACATTAGTAAAATTTGATAAAAATTTATCAGAGGTATTTTCTACAAATTTCAACAAAGAATTAAAAGGAAAAAACTTTGAGAAAATAATCCCTGTAAATGGAAAATTATTTCTTATAGCCTCCAGTTTTAAAAAAACGGAGAATAGAATGGATTTCTTTGCTGTAGAGATAGATAAAAATACAGGACAAATGAAGAAAGACTGGAAACCTGTTTTCGAAATTGGAAAAAGAGGTGACAAATCTGA
>JAFDXB010000278.1 GCA_018268175.1 Bacteroidota bacterium
CTGCTTTCAAATAAATAATCCTGGGGTTTATAAATTCTGTAATAATTGCTTAACATCAGCAACATTCCGGCACTTAAACTTATTACTCTATCCTTCTTGCCCTTCGATTGCCGTACAAGCAATAACCTGCGGTTCTCATCTACATCCGAAACTTTTAAAGATACTACTTCACTTACACGTAAGCCGCAAGCATAAGTTAACATAATAATAGTTTTATGCTTTGTGTTCTCAATCGAATTTATTAGTTGTGCAATCTTTTCTTTGCTTATTACTTTAGGCATTTGCAATGGTTTCTTCGGCCGGGGAACCGAAAAGAAAAAATTATCCATCTTCAATACTTTTTCATAGAAAAATTTTAATGAATTGATCCTGCTGTGCATAGTGGCCTCCGATAATTTTAAAGTATCAATGCAATAATGTAGGTAATCCTTTATCCGCTCAACGTGCATACAAGCGGCATCTACTTCACGAAGTATTGTAAAGTATGGAATTAATTCATTCTTATAAGTTCTAATTGTTGATTTACTGTAACCTCTTAATTCTAATTCCCGAAGAAAATTTTTAAAATGCTCTCCATTTATCTTGCTTATCGCAATTGCAGGTATCGGTTTTTCAATTTTTATTTCTTCCTCTGTATCAACCCCCTCAATAAAATAATTTTGTATTAATGCCTTGCCGGCGAAACTTCCTATAACCTTTGCCAGCCCCTCCGGGGAATAAACTATGTACCAACATTTATGAGTTTGTGTCCACCTCGCATTTAATCCCTTCTTTAAAATGAAAATAAAATCTGGCTCTGCCCTGCAATATATTGCTATGTTTCGTTCACCTCTGTGATACAACTCCTTTACAACAATTTTTTCCATATTTAAAAATACGGAACCAATACTACTGCTTAAGGGTACTTATAGGGTACTGCTACTGTAACAATCAAGCGAAAATTTTATGAGTGATTCCACCGCCCTTGTGCTGTCTTTTGAAAATTGCTTTATTACTCTATTGGCTACTATTACATTTAAACTTAAACACCGATGGCCTAACAGTGACCCTAAACCGTATATCGCTGAACTCTCCATTTCAAAGTTTGCAATATGATGCTCGCCGGAGCGAAAAGACGTTAGTTTATCTACCAATCCTTCATACTCTAATGGTAACCGTAATACCCGACCCTGAGGACCATAAAATCCTGGACATGCAGCGGTGATTCCTTGATGATACCCACTTTTAAATACGGATAACAATTCTCTATTCCCTGAAAAAATATATGGTATTACATTTCCACTTGTTAGCCCTGTATGAACTTTAAAATCCTTGATAATTGTTTCTTCTTCAGAATTTATATTCGTTTTATAAAAATGCATCACATTGTCGAAGCCTAAACCATGTGTGCCTGCCACAAAACTGTCTATCGCAACATCTGCCTGAAGGGCTCCGGACGTTCCTAACCTTATTATATTCACTTGCTTTAATGATGGCTTTACCCTGCGGCTTTCAAAATCAATATTTGCTAATGCGTCTATTTCATTTAAGGCTATATCAATATTATCAGGCCCAATACCGGTGCTTAATACAGATACTCTCTTCTTACCCAAATATCCTGTATGCATAATAAACTCGCGATGCTGAGTTTTAAATTCAATTGAATCAAAATGCTTGCTTACTATTGCAACTCTGTCAGGGTCTCCAACTATAAAAATTGTATCCGCCATTTCTTCGGGGCGTGCCCCGATATGATATATCGCTCCTCTTTTGTCTATAATAAGTTCTGATTCAGCTATTTTATTCATGTTCATTAACTTTAAGATTGAAGATAAATAATTGTACTATCAATTAATTAGAATATTTTCGTTGATTATTATTTATTTGCTATGGCTGAAAAAATTTTAACTCTTCCCGATTTTACAATTCCTGCCAGAATTGATAAAGTTGGCGTAGAAGAAAGAGCAGACAGATTTACAAAACGAAGCATAAAAAAGGAAACTAAAGTTAAAGGCTTGATGCTCGCTCTCAATATGATTGACCTTACAACTCTTGAAGGAAAAGACACCGAAGGAAAAGTACGGCAGATGTGCTATAAAGCGGTTCACCTTCTCGATTCTTACCCAAATCTTCCTACAGTTGCTGCCGTTTGCGTTTACCCTGAAATGGTGCGAATTGCAAAAAAAGCTGTTGGTGATTCCGGCGTTAAAGTTGCTTCCGTTGCAACTGCTTTCCCAAGCGGTCAATCTTCTCTTAAAATTAAACTTGAAGAAACCAGATACGCTGTTGATGAAGGCGCCGATGAAATTGATATGGTTATAAGCCGTGGCAAATTTTTGCGTGGTGAATACAATTATGTATTCGATGAAATTGCTGCTGTTAAAGAAGCTTGCGGCCCCGCCCGACTTAAAGTTATTCTTGAAACAGGTGAACTTATTACCTTTGATAAAATCAGAAAAGCCAGCGATATTGCTATGTATGCCGGTGCTGATTTTATTAAAACTTCAACCGGAAAAATCCCCGCTGCATCATCAATTCCCGTTACTTTGGTAATGCTCGAAGCAATTCGCGACTACTATTACAAAACAGGTATCATGATTGGTATGAAGCCTGCCGGCGGAATCTCTAAATCAAAAGTTGCTCTTCATTATCTCGTTATGGTTAATGAAATATTGGGTGAAGACTGGATGAATAACAAATGGTTCCGCTTCGGCGCAAGCAGCCTCGCTAACGATGTTTTAATGCAACTAATGAAAGAAAAAACCGGAGTTTACCAAGGCAAAGATTATTTTACAATAGACTAATTTCTCTAATAAATTTATAATGGCAAAAAGAGATAATACTTTAAAACTTAAGTTTGACAGCGCCCGCAAATTTGCACCTGCTCCCGAAAGCAGAAGCGCCGCCAAAATTAAACCTAAATACGACCTTTTTATTAACGGGAAATTTGAAAAACCGTTAAGTAAAAAATATTTCGATTCTACAAATCCCGCCACCGGCGAAAAACTTTCTGAAGTCGCAGATTCATCAGCAGCAGATGTTGATAAAGCGGTAAAGGCCGCTCGAAACGCCTTTAATTCCTGGAGTAAATTGCCTGCGGCAGAAAGAGGAAAGTATATCTTTAGAATTGCTCGAATGGTGCAAGAAAGAGCTCGTGAACTTGCAATTGTTGAAACCCTCGACGGCGGTAAACCTATTAGAGAAAGCCGCGACTTCGACGTTCCTACCGCTGCTAATCATTTTTTTTATTATGCCGGCTGGGCCGATAAACTTGAATATGCTTTCCCTAACAGAACAGCAAAACCTCTGGGAGTTGCCGGACAAATAATTCCCTGGAATTTCCCGCTACTAATGGCTGCCTGGAAAATTGCTCCGGCTCTCGCTACTGGTAATACCGTTGTTTTAAAACCTGCTGAAACTACTCCTCTCACAGCAATGCTTCTTGCCGAAATTATTTTGGAAGCTGATTTACCTCCGGGAGTTGTAAACATAATTACAGGCGCAGGCTCAACCGGTGCCGCTATTGTTAATCATCCTGATGTAAATAAAATTGCATTTACCGGATCCACAGATGTTGGAAAAATAATTGAAAAAGCTATTGCCGGTACAGATAAAAAAGCAACTCTTGAACTCGGCGGTAAGGCCGCAAACATAATCTTTGAAGATGCCCCTCTCGATCAGGCAGTTGAAGGAATTGTGAATGGTATATTCTTTAACCAAGGCCATGTCTGCTGCGCAGGATCTCGCTTGTATGTTCAAGAATCAGTTCTTGAATCAGTATTACGTAAACTTAAAGACAGAATCGAAACTCTTATTGTTGGCGATCCGCTTGATAAAAATACCGACGTTGGAGCTATCAACTCAAAACAACAGTACGACCAGATTATGAAATATATAAAAATTGGAATTAATGAAGGCTCAGACATGTTCCAAAGCAGTTGTACGCTTCCTTCAAAAGGACTTTATATTCCTCCAACCATATTTTCAAATGTTGCGCAATCAAGCCGTATTGCTCAAGAAGAAATTTTTGGGCCTGTTCTTACTATTCAAAGTTTTAGAACCGACGACGAAGTGATTGAAAAAGCTAACAACACGCCTTATGGATTGTCGGCTGGTGTATGGACAGATAAAGGTTCTAAAATTTTTAACCTTACAACAAAACTGCGAGCAGGTGTTGTTTGGGCTAATACATTTAATAAGTTTGATCCTACATCGCCTTTCGGCGGATATAAAGAAAGCGGTTACGGCCGCGAAGGTGGCCTTCATGGCCTGGCTCCTTATTTAAACCTGGTTTAATTTTAAATAAACTGAAATGAGTAAAACAATTTCTAAAAATATTCCGGCAACAACTAAAACTAATGGGGTTCATAAAATGGTATCCACAAAAAGATTAGAAGTGCTCAAAACGTATAAAATTTATATCGGCGGTAAATTTCCAAGAACGGAATCGGGAAGGTACTATATTGCCGAAGACAACGCCGGCAATAACCTGGCAAATATGTGCCTTAGCTCAAGAAAAGATTTCCGCGAAGCTGTTATCGCTGCCAGATCCGCCTTTGGCGATTGGAGTGCAAAAGCTGCTAACAACAGAGGGCAAATACTTTATAGAATTGCTGAAATGCTTGAAGGTAGAAGGGCGCAGTTTAAAGAAGAACTTATTAAACAAAATCTTTCTGCCGCTGAAGCTGAAAATGAAGTGAATCTTTCTGTTGACAGGCTTATTTATTATGCCGGCTGGTGCGATAAATTCCAACAAGTATTCAGTTCGGTGAATCCGGTTGCAAGCTCTCACTTTAATTTCTCCACTCCCGAACCAACCGGCGTAGTCTCTGTTATTGCTCCTCAAAATTCTTCTCTGCTTGGGCTGGTTTCTGTTATTGCACCTGTAATAGCAGGCGGAAATACTTGCGTGGTGCTTGCTTCATTTGCAAAGCCGCTTTGCGCTGTTACTTTTGCGGAAGTCCTGAACTCTTCAGATGTGCCCGGCGGTGTAGTAAATATCCTTACAGGTAAAGTGGCTGAACTGCTCCCATATTTCGCAGATCATATGGATGTTAACGCAATTGTTTATTGCGAAAATAATGTTGCCGACAAAACTCTTATTAAAGAAAAATCAGCTTTAAACCTAAAGCGTGTTGTGCTTTATGATAAACAAAATTGGGACGCACAGTCGCCATATTTTATAATGGATAATCAGGAAATAAAAACTACCTGGCATCCTATTGAAAATATTGGTGGCAGCAAAGGCTCGTATTAATCTTCCTGAATTTTTGAATGAGTGTCCCGAACAAGGACACTTTTTTTATGCTCAATATTTTGCAAACGCGAAAATAGTATCAGCCCTTGATATAATGTACAATGCCTTCTTTAATTATTCGTAAAGAAAACCTCAAAAAGTAAAAAAAATATGGGGCATTATTATAAATTAAACGTTTAAAAACGCATACTTAGGTAATCCTTTTTTAACTTAACACCGGGGATGGGCAAGGGTTTTCCCCGTAAAAAATTTGATACAATCTCCAAAATAATAATGGGGTAATTTAGGGGTATATCGGGGTATCTATTTTAAAAATTGTGACTTTACATTTTCAAAAATTGAAAAACATAACTCCAAATTATTTACACACTATTCCTCTTCAATTTTCTCAGGCTTTATCTCAATAGTTTCACTTACCAGATAAATGTTTCCTGTTATTAATCCACTTTTTAAAAGTTGCTTTCGCATGTCTTCTGCATCTTTCTTCTCAACAAAATCTCCAAATTTTATTTTTAAAAATGGAGACTTAAATACCATGTAAACCTTATGTTCCGGATATTGCTGAATTAAAGCTGTACGTAATTTTAAAGCTTCGTTCCTGTTGTTTGTACTTAATAGCATCAGCCTGTAACCAGGACCTGTCCTGGCTTTACGCAAAGAAAGACTTTGATTATACTCGCCCATTTTACTTGCCAAAACATCAATTCTGTTATCCTTCTCAACTGTTACATTTCCAAAAACGTTTGTATCAGACGGTTGAGCATTTGAATAACTTGCAAAAAGAATTGCAACCAAAAGGATTAAAGAATATTTCATCATAAAAATTTAGAACAGAACTCTATCAAAAATTAATCCTTTCCGTGACACTGCTTGTATTTTTTGCCAC
>JAFDXB010000279.1 GCA_018268175.1 Bacteroidota bacterium
ATTACTTTATCAAGTTCAGCATGGGCTTCATTTACATTAAAATACCATGGAACAGTAAGGTGGCAATCAAGGTGAAGTGTAGCACCGTATTTAATAATTCTCATATTGTGAATATCCATCCAGTTAACACTCCGGTTGTTATTTAAGGTTTCAACAAGGCGGCCCAAAAGCCGGATATCAGTTTCATCCATAATTCCGGCAACGGAAGAACGGATTATTTTTACACCTGAATAAATAATAATAAGTGAAAATAATGCTGCCACTAAACTATCTAACCACACATAACCCAAAAAATACATTAATAAAAGCCCTACAAAAATTCCGGCAGTGGTGATTGTGTCAGATTGTAAATGTTTGCCACTGGCAATTAAAACAAGGCTGTTTGAATTTTTACCTTTTTTCACACAAATTGTTCCGGCAAACCAGTTTACAAGCGCAGTAAATGCAAGTAAAATTAACCCAATATCAATTTTATTAATTTCAGATGGTTCATTAAACCGAAGAATAGATTTGTAAATAATAAAAATCCCGGCCATTATTATAAGAGTACCTTCAATACCGGATGAAATAAATTCAACTTTACCGTGGCCGTATAAATGATTTTTATCCTTTGGTTTTGCAGATAATATCAGGCTGTAAATACCCATAAAACTCGCGAGAATATTCACTATGCTTTCCAGAGCATCCGATAAAATTGCGACAGAATTAGTAACGTACCATGCAAATATTTTAAGACAAAATAATACAATGGCAATAACCGCTATTACTTTTTGAATTTTTAAATTTTCAGATGTTTTATTCAATTTTATTTTTTGAAATACGGTTAAATTAAAATGCAATAAACAAATGTTCTTTTACTTTGCAAACCTTAATTTTGTAACCTGTTAAAAAAAAAACGCTATGCAATTTAAACTTTCTGAAGAACAATTAATGATACAACAGGCGGCCAGGGATTTTGCCGTAAATGAATGTTTACCCGGAGTTATTGAAAGAGACGAAACTCAAACTTTCCCGCGGCAGCAGGTTGAAAAACTTGCAGACCTTGGCTTTATGGGAATGATGATTGATCCAAAATATGGTGGTTCAGGCCTTGACACCATAAGTTATGTAATTGCAATGGAAGAAATCAGTAAAATTGATGCAAGCGTTAGTGTGATCATGAGTGTAAACAACAGCCTTGTTTGTTACGGCTTACAGGAGTTCGGATCTGAAGAACAAAAGCAAAAATATCTTACCCCTTTAGCGCAGGGAAAAAAAGACGGTGAGTTGTACATTGGTGCATTTTTATTAAGCGAACCGGAGGCCGGAAGCGATGCAACTTCGCAAAAAACAACAGCCGAAGATAAAGGAGATTACTATCTGTTGAATGGCACCAAAAACTGGATTACCAACGGCAACAGTGCAAGTGTTTATTTAGTGATAGCTCAAACAGATGTTTCCAAAGGATCACGAGGTATAAATGTTTTTATTGTTGAAAAAAACTGGCCGGGAGTTGAGGTTGGAGCTAAAGAAAATAAATTAGGTATCCGCGGAAGTGATACTCATTCAATTCTGTTTACAGACGTTAAAGTTCCAAAAGAGAATAGAATTGGTGAAGATGGGTTCGGGTTTAGATTTGCAATGAAAACCCTTGCCGGTGGCCGAATCGGCATTGCCTCACAGGCTTTGGGAATTGCATCAGGAGCATTTGAACTTGCAAATGCCTACTCTAAAGAAAGAAAAGCTTTCGGAACTGAAATCTGTAATCATCAGATAATTCAATTTAAATTGGCAGACATGGCAACAAAAATTGAAGCTTCACGATTACTTTGTTACAAAGCCGCCTGGGAAAAAGATAATGGCCTTGATTATACGTTAAGCAGTTCAATGGCAAAAGTTTTTAGCAGTGAAACAGCAATGTGGACTACCACTGAAGCAGTTCAAATACATGGTGGATACGGGTTTGTAAAAGAATATCATGTTGAAAGATTAATGCGTGATGCAAAAATCACACAGATCTATGAAGGCACAAGTGAAGTGCAGCGTATTGTTATAAGCCGTTCTATTTTAAAATAATTTTAGCCTTGCCATTTAATCTTGGAAAGTACACTGAGTTAAATTCTTTTCTTAAAACTAAGAATGTAACTCTTGTAGCTGTATCGAAATTTCAGCCTTTAGAAGAAATTCAAAAAGCATATAATGCAGGAATTCGTGATTTCGGTGAAAACTACGCTCAGGAATTATGTTCAAAATTTCCGGCTTTGCCGGATGATATACGCTGGCATTTTATTGGGCATTTGCAGACAAATAAAGTTAAATACATTGCACCATTTGTTTACCTGATACAAAGTGTGGACAGTGCAAATCTTCTTAAAGAAATAAATAAACAGGCAAAAAAAGCAGGAAGAATTATCAAATGTTTATTACAACTCCACATTGCAGAAGAAACTTCAAAAACAGGTTTTAATGAAGATGAAATTTTGAAAATTAATTATGCAGATTATCCAAACATTGAAATTTGCGGAATGATGGGAATGGCCACTTTCACCGGAAATGAGGAAATTTTAAAAAATGAATTTTCAAAACTTAGAGAAACCTTTCTAAAAGCAAAGCCGCAATTCCCACAAATGCAAATTCTAAGTATGGGAATGACAGATGATTATAAAACGGCAATTTCACAAGGTTCAACAATGGTAAGGGTTGGAAGCCTTTTATTTGGACGTAGAAGTTAGGATTGTTAAATTATTATGATTTAATAAAAAAAATTACTGTTATTAAATATCTTTAAGGGTAAACCATTAATTCTATGACAGATTTTGAGGTTCAAAAAAACAGAAAAGCATTTACTTATACTGCAATTATAATTGCTATTTTACTGCTACTATCAATACTTATCAGTTGGAAAAATGCACCTGTGCCACCACCCGTTGCAGAAGAATTATATGAATTAAATCTTGGTAATGATTTAGACGGTTGGGGAGAAACGCAACCGCTAATTAAAGGCGAAAGAAGCCCTCACCAAAAAGCTGAAGTTTCATCAAAACAAGCAGTAAGCAAATCCTCTTCCGAAAGCAGAGTAACACCTGATGAAAATGCTGATAAAAATGCAGCGCCTGTAAATCTACCTTCCAAAAATAAAAATAAGGTTAAAGACGATAATATTAATGATGCTGATAAAACCGTAAAACCAAAACAGCCAAAAATCACTTATAACGGCCCGGGCAAAGGAAACGGCAACAATTCAGAAGAAGATAACGGTTACAAATATCAGGGAAACACTGCAGGAGCTAACGGTGATAACGGTTCGCCGGAAGGGAATAAAGATTCTTACGGAAATACACCGGGCGGAAAAATTGGCGGCCCTAAAGTTATCAGAGGAAACAGATCAATTGTAAAAACTTATTCATTTACAGGCGATCTTAATAAAGCAACAATCTATGCAACAATAAAAGTTTCGCCTGATGGCAAAGGGACATTTACCGGTTTTGACAAAGGCTCAACAAGCCGCGGCCAAGAATATGCCAATGCAATAACAAATTATCTTCATAATATCCAGTTCAATAAATCATCTTCAGAATCAATAGTGGTAGTTCAATTTAATTTTAGAGTAAATTAGAACGCAATTTGCATTCATTGATTTATGAATTATAAAGAAACAATTGACTTTTTATACAGTCAGCTTCCTGCATTTTCATCTCTTGGGGTGAAAGCCTATAAAGCAGACCTCAAAAATATTGAAAGGATGTGTGCCCTGAGAGGCAATCCCCACCTTAGTTTTAAAAGCATTCATGTTGCCGGCACAAATGGTAAAGGTAGCGTATGCCATATGCTTTCATCAATTCTTCAGGAAGCCGGATATAAAACAGGTTTATATACATCACCGCATATTTTTGATTTTTCCGAACGTATAAAAATCAACGGCAATGAAATTGAACAGGAATTTGTTATTGATTTTGTTGCAAATACAAAAAATATTTTTGATGATATTAAGCCATCATTTTTTGAATATACGGTTCTGATGGCTTTTGAATATTTTAAACATTCAAATATTGATGTTGCGGTAATTGAAACCGGTTTGGGAGGCAGGCTCGACAGTACAAATATTATCTCACCTCTCCTTTCCATTATTACTTATGTTGGTTTTGACCATACCGATATTCTGGGAAAAACTCTGAACGCAATTGCTGAAGAAAAAGCGGGAATAATAAAACCAAATATTCCTGTAGTTATCGGATCTTCTTCAGATGAAACAAAACCGGTTTTTATAAAAAGAGCAAATGAAGTAAATGCCGAAATTCACTTTGCCGATAATGAATATACTATTGAATTTATTGACGTTTCAGAATCACTGTTTTATTGCAACATTAAAAATTGTGAAACAGGAATAGTTACAAAATTAAATATGGACCTTACGGGCATTTACCAGTCACGAAATGCAAGAACTGTTTTATGCGCTTCATCTTTACTTTCAAAGCATTTTAATATTTCAATTGAAGATATTACCAACGGACTTTCATCAGTTATAAAAAACACGGGTATAAAAGGCCGCTGGCAATTGATATCACATAATCCGTTTATAATTCTGGATGTAGCACATAACCAGGATGGAAT
>JAFDXB010000027.1 GCA_018268175.1 Bacteroidota bacterium
ACAAATTTCAGTAATAATAGGACACTTGAAATAGAAAAGAAAAATTCAAAATGATTAAAAGCATATTTTATTTTCAGAAAAGCAGTTGAACGGAATAAAATATTCAAGAGTACAATTTCAAGAGAATCAAGAACGACATTCAATAATTTTTGCTTTTAAGAAACTCAATTTCAAGACGAAATGCCACTACATACAACAAGGGCTTTATGCAAGTGGGCGGGACGGAACTCGTTGGGCAGTAGTTCTTTGTTGGGCAGCGGTAGGCAGACATTTTACTATCAACATTTATTCATACTTTCAGCAATCAAATACAAAATGGGTTGACCGTCGGTTGGGCTGAAGGAATTCTAATCCCCACCTGCATAAAGCCCCGGGCGTTGTGTGAAAGCGTTTGGAGAAACACTCTGCAAATTTGAGAAGACATGAAAAAGGGTTATATTTGAACTATGAAAACATTGACACTTAATGTTCCTGAATCTTTAGATGTTGACAACCGAGATTTGGCAATGCTTGTATCTACACGACTTTACGAACAAGGAAAACTTTCTCTTGGTCAGGCAGCTGAAGTTGCAGGCTTGACAAAGCGGACTTTTGCCGAATTATTGGGAAAATACGGCGTTTCGATATTCAATTTTCCTGCTCAAGAGTTATCAAGAGACGTTGCTAATGCATAAGACAATAATTTCAGATACAAGTTGTTTTATTATACTTACAAACATTGGAGAACTAGAAATTTTACATAAGGTTTACGAATCAATTGTGACAACTATTGATATTGCAACTGAATATGGAGAAGTACTTCCCGACTGGGTCAAGATAGAAACTGTGAAAGATAGGTACAGACAGCAACTTTTGGAAATGCAAATTGACAAAGGTGAATCTAGCGCAATAGCATTGGCTCTTGAAATGCCAGGAAGTACAATTATTTTAGACGATTATAAAGCAAGAAAAATTGCTGACCAGCTTGGCTTAAATTTTACAGGGACAATTGGCGTAATAATTAAAGCAAAACTAAAAGGAATAATTCCATCTATTAAACCTCTTCTTGAAAAAATAAAACAAACCGATTTTCGATTATCGGCTGAAATTGAAGAGCTAGCATTTAAGGAAGCAAAAGAATAGGCTCTTCAAATAACGCATTCACACAACAAGGGTCTTGCTACAATGCTGGCGGACGAATAAGAATTCATCATTTTATCTTTGTTGGGCATTGGTTCGGGCAGACGGAATTCTATTCAACATTTGTACAAAACTTCAACATTTTATTTATAAATTGGGCTTCGGTTTCGGCAGGACAAGCTATGAAAGCCAGCACTGCAGCAAGCCCAAACGTTGTATGCAATTCCTCCTTTTTCGGAGCCGAAAATCACTTCTCAAGCTAACGTTAGAAATAGACCTTAATTTCAAAAAATGTTTATTTTTATTGGGCTCTATGCAAGGCCGACGTTACAATTGTTGCGTAATAGCACGAGTGCAATTCTGGTTGGAATGTAAAAAGCTTTTTTGCTAAGAACAAAAAAGCTTTGTGATCACTTCAGTGGTGACTCCGATTTATCAGAGATCCCGTTCAGAATATTTACATGTTAAAGATACATTCTCTTAGAGCATTTTTATTCACTTCTAAAGAATTATTTATGCAAAACAGAGATGTAAAAATGGAAGTCGTCAATCCAAATGCTGCGGGTATTGACGTAGGTAGTCGTTCTCACTTTGTAGCTATAGGTCAGGGCAAAGAAGAAATTAAAGAGTTTGGTGTTTACAATTCAGACCATCAAGAAATCATTAAATGGTTTTTGGAAAATGAAATCCAAACTGTAGCTATGGAAAGTACCGGTACTTACTGGCAGAACTTATACAGCGCACTAATATCAGCAGGATTCCAGGTTATTTTATGCAATGGGAAATTCACAAAAAACATCAAAGGTAAAAAGACAGATGTAAAAGATGCTCAGTGGATTCAAAAGCTTCATACCATCGGATTATTAACGGGAAGTTTTTTGCCTGACGAAGCCACTGAACAATTAAGGACTTATTGCAGGCACCGGGCTAATTTGGTACAACAAGCAGCAGATGCGACCCGCAAAATGCAAAAGTATATGAGACTGCTTAATTTGCGTTTAGACGTTGTAGTTAAAGATGTGACAGGCCTTACCGGACTAGCCATTATTGATGCGATTTGCCAAGGTGAAAAAAGTCCTGAAAAATTAGCAGAGCTAAGACATGGTAATTGTAAGAAATCAGAAGAGGAGATTGCCAAAGCTCTTCAAAGTAACGGAAGAAAAGATTATATGTTTGGATTAAAACAGGAATACCAAATGTATATAAGCTTTCAACAAAAGATGAAAGAGTGTGATGTGGAAATAGAAATATTATTAAATGAACAAATCAAAAGTGACCCGGAAAAGAAACAACACTTTATTGATAAAAAGGTTTACAAAAAGATAAATAAGAACACCCCAAAAAATTTAGATATCAACTTGCTATCTTACCAATATTTTGGTGGGGTAGATCTCCTGGCTATTGAAGGAGTAAGTCATGCTACTGCACTAGCTGTGATGAGTGAAGTAGGGAATGACATTCGCAAATTTGGAACAGCAGATCAGTTTGCCAGCTGGCTGAGGCTTTCCCCCAATAATAAAATAAGTGGAGGTAAAGTACTTAGTAGCAGAATACCAAAAGGAAGTAATCGATTGAAGATTGCATTAAGGAATGCTGCAAATTCCATTGGTAATTTAAAAGACACTGCTCTATCTAATTTCTTTACCCGAATTGCTTATAGAAAAGGAAGGCCCTCAGCAATTTCAGCGACCGCCAGGAAATTGGCAGTAATCATCTGGAATATGATAGTCAAAGGTGTTCCATACAAACCTCAAAATGATTATGAGTTCCTGGATCAGAAACGAAAAAGGAAAGTTCAGGAAATGAAAAAACTAATTCATAAGTTTGATATTAAAATAAATGACTTAGGATTGCAGGTATGATTATCAACTGTTTGCAAAAACGTTAGTCAGAACCCTTTAGACACATTCCGTTGACTAATTGCAGACAGAAACTTTGACATCCTAATGAAAGCAATCTCAATATTTATTTCACTGTGTTTTTGGACATACTTTAGCTATTCCCAAAACACACTAAATGACACGGCAATTGTCTTAACATCAGAACAAGTTAAACTTTCATACTCTCCAACTGACCTTTTTTCAAGTGTCTCCATTGCGACAGGAAAGTTTTTAGACGGACAGAAAGGGATTAAGTTTTTCCTTCTTTCAAAGCCAAGACAGGCGACACCAGTTATAATGGTCGACAATATTATTTTGCAAACTTCTGCTAATAAACTAGTAACCTTAAACAACCCTTATAAAGACACAATATATCTCTTAAGTGACGGTGGGCTCTCATTAACTTCAATTCATATTGTTGACAAATCAAAATGTGATATTTTAAAAGAAAACCTCATTACAGCGATTGTTCTAATTGTTGACAACAAACAAGTATTGATTAATCTGCGAAAAAAGTCACAATTAAAATTTAAGGCTTTACTAAATGAAACTCTATAGTTCAACAAATGAAGCAATAGGCTGCATACAACATCAGGTTTGGCAAAATGGGGGCGGACGTAAGCCGTGTTTCAGCAGTTGTAACTCTATTGTGCTTCATATCGGACTAGACGTTAAAAATTAAGCTAAGTGCAAATCATCAACATTAATTTATAAATTTAGCATCGGTTTGCCGGGGCGGACGGAACAACATTCCCCTACTTCGCCAAGCCTTGCCCGTTGGCTGCTACTTTTCGGACACACTTCAATTGACACGACGACTGAAAAATATGAATCTTAGACATTTCAATATAACAACAAGTGTGATGAAATATTCAGTAAAAAATACTTTCTCAATACTAATGATATTCACAACCTTATTTTTCAGTTGCAATACCAAGCAAAAGACAAAATATGAGTTCTTGAAAAGTGTGTCAACAGATATAAACAAGACCTGCCCCATTCAAGTTGACAGTATTCTTAAACTTGAAAATACTGTAGCTCATCCTATAGCAACTTTTAGATACAATTACATCTTAAAATATGACACAGTTAAATACGACATACATGAATTTGAAAAATCTTTGACCAAGACAACCTTAAACACAGTTAGGACTAGCCCAGACGCAAAAATGTTTAGGGACATGTATGCGACATTAGAGTTTAATTACAGCGACACTTTAGGGAATTACCTATTCCGAATTGTAATTAAACCTCAGGATTATAAATGAAAGGTTTATGGACTATCTTTTCGTCTGCATTAAATAAAGCAGCAGCCAACAAAAGGTTTGCCGCAAGGCTGGCGGAAAGAATAACAATCAGCAGTTTTACTACTATCAGCTAATATCGGGCTTGACCGAATTCTATTCGGCTTTTAGTTGTTAACTTCAACATCAGTTTTTTAATCGGCTTCGGTTGCCGGGCAGACAGTTATAAAATACCAGCCCTGCGGCAAGCCTTGAGCGTTATGTGCAATTTTTATGAAGCATCCGTTTCTTAATATTATTTTCTTGACATTGTTATTCTCTTGTGCTTCGCCAAGTAATCCGACAGATATTGTAGAGGACGCAAGAAAGGAATTTAAAATGCAAGCAAAAGAATTTAATGACGGACAATTAGCACAAGACAAGTTGAGTGACAGTCTATATAGTTTGGCAAAGTTCAATATTGACACAGCAATAACTGCATTGGACAAATTGATTTATTCTTATCCGAATCATGCAGACTTTTATTACATCAAAGGTGACATTTACCTTAAACATGGTGACTTTCAAAAAGCAAAAGATGAATTTTCAAAAGCATTAAGCATAGACTTTGTTCCAAAATATTTAAACTCCCGTGCAGAATGCTTTGTGGGACTACATAAACTTGACAGTTGTTTACTTGACCTCAAATCTTCAAAAGAAATGAATTTTGACGGAAACTGGTTAATCGGAAATCTTTATGAGATTAAAGGGAATATTGACTCAGCTAAATTTTATTACGCTCTATTAGCAATAGAAAATAAAACGGTTTACAAATATTGTCAAGACAGAATTGACTATTTGAATTCAAAGAATCCAAAGCTCTATAAAAAGCTAGTTATTACTGACACTATAAAACAAACTATCATTTTGCATTAATAGACTAAAACTGCACATAACATTGGGTTTTATGCAAGTTGGGCGTGACCAGCAAACATCAGCTAATTGCAAATCCAAGCTTAGGTTCGGGCTGGACAAACAACTTTCAACTTTAGTTCTTAAATTCAACTTTATATTTTCAATCAGCAGCGGTTGTGGGCAGACGGAATACTAATACCCAACCTGCATAAAGCCCTGAACGTTGTGTGTAATGGCTGACAATCCTCGTAAAATTTAAGGCTGTCGACTGA
>JAFDXB010000280.1 GCA_018268175.1 Bacteroidota bacterium
ATTTCAGGTTGGAAACCTTTTGATAATATTCGTAACCGGTACTGGCTGGTTGAAAATATGCTTAACAGCAGATATAATGTGTTTCATGATATTTACTATGGCTATTACCGCATGGGACTTGACCAGTTTTATGACGACGAAAAGGCAGCACGGGCACAGCTTTTAACTGTTCTTGATTTGCTTAATACCTTCAATCAGGAAAATCCAAATACAATGATTAATCAGTTTTTCTTTCAGGGAAAAGCTTCTGAATGGATTAATATTTTTAAAAAAGCTATGCCGCAGGATAAAGTAAAGGCAGCAGAATTATTAAGTAAGCTTGATCTTACTAATTCTTCAAAATACAAAGACGAACTGAAATGAGGCTGAGCATTTTTTTATGTATTATTTTTATTTTTTCATGCAAAGAATCTAATCAAAAGAACATCTTACCGGAAGAGAAAATGCAATCTGTTTTATGGAAATTAATTAAGGCCGATGTGTATGTTACAGATTTCGTTAATAAGGATTCTTCTCATGATGCTTCATCAATAAATAACGAATTACAGAATCAAATTTTTGCAAAAGAGGGTATCAACAGAAAACAATTTGAAGAAAGCTTTAATTACTATACAGATCATCCCGAATTGTTTAAAAACATTTTTGATACTATATTAAAAAGAAATAATAAGGAAAAGAGAAGATGGTCTGACACAATAAAAATTCTAAGAGATGAATAAAGTAAGGAAGAATGCTATTGAAGCAACTTTTGATATAAAAGACGGTTGTACCATAATGTTAGGTGGCTTTGGACTTTGTGGTATTCCCGAAAATTTAATTTCGGCTTTAGTAGAAATGAATGTAAAAAATCTAACTTGTATTTCTAACAATGCAGGTGTTGATGATTTTGGAATTGGATTAATGTTGCAAAAAAAGCAACTTAAAAAAATGATTGCCAGTTATGTTGGTGAAAATGCAGAATTTGAGAGGCAATTGTTAAGTGGTGAACTTGAAGTTGAATTAATTCCTCAGGGTACTCTTGCCACAAGATGCATGGCAGCAGGATATGGAATGCCGGCGGTATTTACACCTGCGGGAGTTGGTACGGAAGTGGCAGAAGGTAAAGAAGTTAGAAATTTTGACGGTAAAGATTATTTGCTTGAAACTGCTCTCAAAGCTGATTTTGCATTGGTTAAAGCCTGGAAAGGAGATACTCACGGCAATTTGATATTTAAAGAAACTGCCCGGAATTTTAATCCTGTTATGGCTATGGCCGGAAATATTACTATCGCAGAAGTTGAGGAGCTTGTGCCTGCCGGCGAACTAAATCCTGATCATATTCATACTCCGGGCATTTATGTGCACCGCATCTTTAAAGGTGTGAATTACGAAAAGCGTATAGAACAAAGAACCGTACGCAAAAAATAATTAAATAAAATCTACTATAATGGCTTTAGATAAAACTCAAATTGCCCAAAGAATTGCAAAAGAACTTCAGGATGGATATTACGTTAACCTTGGCATTGGAATTCCAACTTTAGTTGCAAATTATATTCCCGCCGGAATTAATGTTGTTTTGCAAAGCGAAAATGGCCTTCTTGGTATGGGGCCTTTCCCTTTTGAGGGAGAAGAAGATCCGGATTTGATAAATGCCGGTAAGCAAACAATTACAACCGTCCCGGGATCTGTGTTTTTTGATAGTGCAATGAGTTTCGGTATGATACGTTCCGGAAAAGTTGACCTTACTGTATTAGGTGCTATGGAAGTGAATCAGGATGGTGATATAGCAAGTTGGAAAATACCCGGTAAAATGGTTAAGGGAATGGGCGGAGCAATGGACCTTGTTGCAAGTGCAAAAAATATCATTGTAGCTATGATGCATACAAACCGTGAAGGTGAAAGCAAGCTTTTGAAAAAATGTACATTACCGCTTACCGGAGTAAAATGTATAAAAAAAATAGTTACTGATTTAGCAGTTTTAGAAGTTAATAATGGAAAATTTAAACTTCTTGAAAGGGCGCCGGGAGTTAGCGTTGAAGAAATTAAAAGTAAAACTGAAGGTGATCTTATTGTAGAAGGTGATATTCCCGAAATAACATTTTAAAAAAAAAGTGCTGCAAATTTTACAGCACTTTTTTTTATAAATTTCTTAAACTTTAGGTGCAGCATTTAAAACTTCTTCTGATACACCGTCTTTATATTTTTTGAAATTTTCATTAAACTGGTTTGCGAGGTCTTTTGCTTTTTCATCATAAGCATTTTTATCAGACCATGTTTCTCTTGCATCCAAAACTTCAGCAGGAACACCCGGGCAGCTTACCGGAATTTTCATTCCAAAAACGGGATGTGTTCTGTATTCAACATTCTCAAGTTGCCCATCAAGAGCCGCAGCTATCATTTTGCGAGTATAATCAAGTTTCATACGGTTCCCAACGCCATAGCCTCCGCCGGTCCAACCGGTATTTATCATCCATACGTTTACATTATGCTTTTTCATTTTTTCTCCAAGCATATCTGCATATTTGCCCGGATGAAGTGGTAAAAAAGGAGCACCGAAACATGCACTGAAAGTTGCTGTTGGTTCTTTAACGCCTGCTTCTGTGCCTGCAACCTTTGCAGTGTAACCACTAATAAACTGATACATTGCCTGTCCGGGAGATAATTTACTTATCGGTGGAAGGATTCCGTAAGCATCTGCCGTTAGGAAGAAAATATTTTTGGGAACATCACCAACAGAAGGCTCCGCTGCATTTCTAATAAATGTAAGCGGATAACTCACTCTTGTATTTTCAGTTATCTCTTTGCTGGAAAAATCTATTCTGTTTGTGCCGGGATAAAAAGTAGTGTTTTCAACAAGTGCACCCGGGCGGATTGCATTGAAAATGTCCGGCTCTTTTTCTGCACTTAAATCAATAGTTTTTGCATAACAGCCTCCTTCAAAATTAAAAACTGAATTGTCTGTCCATCCGTGTTCATC
>JAFDXB010000281.1 GCA_018268175.1 Bacteroidota bacterium
CCCAATAGATCAGGCACCCATATTTACCATATAGTAAAATGCAAACCTGAAAAACCACAAGCAAAACTCATTGGGTAAAAGTATTAAGCCTCCATAAAGTAAAATTTATGGAGGCTTTTTTTATGCAATTAAACAAGAATTATTCTTTGAATTTTTTTGCTTTTCTAACTCTTTCTAAAAGCCGTTTGCGAAATTCTGAATCAACTTTGAAGAACTGGTCAGTTCTTTCATTGCCCAAAATATTAATAAACTTTGGCTGATATTTTTTCTTTACGTTCAATATTTGTTGTTGTTTTTCTAACTCAGCCGCAGTCTTTGCACTGTTTTTTATTTCTTTGTCATACTCATTGTGAATAGGCCAGAATTTTTGTGCTTCCGATTCTGTAAGTTTTAATTCTTTTGTTATATAAGCAATGTATAAAGATTCAATTTTCTTTTCGCGGTCGGCGTTAGCAGGAGGCTGAGCAAATGTTATAATACTTATTAAAGATGTAATTAATACTAAAATAAATTTTTTCATATTTATTAGTTTGAATTATCGTTTAAAAAATTATCAATATCAGAGATACTTATTAAGGATTCATCAGGGTTTTCAAAATCAAAATTTTCAGCCGAAATAGATGCTATCCCTGAATTAACATCCTGGCCATGAGACACTAAATATTCTGCTGCGGCATCACTTTGAATAGAGTTAAAAATATCATCAAGGTTGCCGTTATTTAAAATTGCGTTTGCAGATTTATAAGTATCGGAAGTGAGGAAATTATTATGTGTATTTTTAAAAGGCATATTAAAAAGTGTTAACCCAAGCAATCCTGTAATAACTGCGGCAACAGCCTTATTGTAAAATGGTTTCATTTTCACAATCCTGCTTTCACGTTGTTTGATACTAGTTTCCTTATTTACAATTTTTACTATTTTATCCGGAAACTCATTGAAATAATTTTCGGGAACAATGCTGTTTTTTTGAGAGAGAAGTGACAGGTAAAATTTTTGAAAATACTCTTCAGGAACGTTATAAATATCACCTTTTAAATTCAGGGGGAAATTTTCTGAAACAGAAGCAATTTCTTGTTGTATGGCAATTTTTTCTGACATAAAAATTTTAGACTTTTTATTGAAACAATAGTTTAACTGTTAAGTATAAAATCTTCAATCTTTTTAACTGCATGATGGAAACTGGCCTTTAAAGCGCCTTCACTGGTTTGCAAAACATTACTCATTTCGTTGTACGGCATTTCATCGAAATATCTTAAATTAAACACTATTCGTTGTTTTTCAGGAAGTTGTGCAATAGCAAGCTGAAGTTTCCATTCAGCCTTCTTTTCATCAAAATTTGAATCGCTTTTTATTGAATGTGCTGCTGTATTATTGGTGTCGTCTATTGAAATAGAAAGATTACGTTTCTTTTTATCAAGAAAAGTCAGAGTTTCATTTGTAGCAATTCGGTACATCCATGTGTATAGTTGAGATTCTTCGCGGAAATTTTCAAGGCTTTTCCAAACTTTTATAAAAGTATTTTGCAAAACGTCATCTGCATCTTCATGAAGAACCACCATTCTGCGGATATGCCAGTATAATCTTTCCTGGTATTTTTTTACAATCTCGGAAAAAGCTTTTTCACGAGTTCTTTCGGTTTTGAATCTGCTTACAAGGTCGGCATCGGTGATTTCTTCATTCATACTAACTTTCAACTAATTCTGCTTTTCTTTCAATGACTTTTTCAGCCGCAGCAGCAATATGTTTAGCGTCCAGACCATATTTCACCAAAAGTTCTTCAGGTTTTCCACTTTCGCCGAAAGTATCTTTAGTACCTACAAGTTCAATTGGAACTGGAAGATGTTTTGATGCAACATGAGAAATACTTTCTCCCAATCCTCCGTAAATATTATGTTCTTCAGCGGTAACTGCACAGCGCGTTTTTTTCAAAGATGCTAAGACGGCAGCTTCATCGAGAGGTTTAATTGTATGAATATTTATCAGGTCAACCGATATTCCTTTTTCTTCCAACATTTTTGCTGCTTCAATTGCAGTCCATACCATATGTCCGCATGCGAAAATTGAAACATCTTTTCCTTCGGAAAGAATTTGGGCTTTGCCAATTACAAAATCTTCTTCTTTTGTAAAAATTGGCCAAACAGGCCTGCCGAATCTTAAATAAACAGGCCCATCATGTTCTGCAATAGCTTTTGTAGCAGCTTTAGTTTGGTTATAATCAGCAGGTACAATAACAGTCATGCCGGGCAACATTTTCATCATACCTATATCTTCCAATATCTGATGTGTTGCACCATCTTCGCCCAATGTTAAGCCAGCATGGGAAGCACAAATTTTTACATTTTTATTACTGTAAGCAACACTTTGCCTAATTTGATCATAAACTCTTCCTGTAGAGAAATTAGCAAAAGTTGTTGTATAAGGAATATGGCCACCGATAGTAAGCCCGGCGGCAACGCCAATCATGTTTGCTTCAGCAATTCCACATTGAATAAATCTTTCAGGAAATTCTTTGATAAAACCATTCAATTTAAGAGAGCCGGCCAAATCTGCCGTTAAGGCAACTACTTTATTATTTTGTTTTGCAAGTTCAAGTATTCCGTCACCGAATCCGCTGCGAGTATCTTTTTTACCTGAAACCTGAATATCTTTTAGCATATTAATTTTAGTTTTATAATTGTCTCTTTTATTTAATTGTGGCTTATATTTTTAAGCATAGGGCTTGTATCATTATAAAGTTTAAGTTCCCAATCCCATGCAGTTTTCATCATATCTCTAAGGTCATATTTGCAATTCCACTTCAAATCATTTTTTGCATTATCGTTGTTTGCATAAATAGCTATAACATCGCCGGGGCGGCGAGAGCCTATTTTATAATTAAGTTTTTTATTGCTGACCTCTTCAAACATTTTTATTACTTCAAGAACTGAAAAACCATTTCCACTACCTAAATTATAAATGTTTAATTTTTTGTGTGATGATTCAAGAAACTTCAATGCAAGTGTGTGAGCGTGTGCAATATCTGAAACATGAATATAATCTCTGATGCAGCTTCCGTCATGAGTAGGATAATCATCTCCGAATACTGTCATTTCCGGCAATTTGCCGATAGCCGTTTGTGTTATGGCAGGAACAAGGTTTGCAGGTTTACCTAAAGGCAATTCGCCAATGGCGCAGGAAGGATGAGCACCAACCGGATTAAAATACCGTAGTAAAACCGACTTCATGTTTGTGCTGTCTGAAGAATAACGTACCATTTCTTCACCTATTTGCTTAGTATATCCGTAGGGTGATTCAGCATGTTGAAAAGGTGTATTTTCAGTAACCGGAACTTGTTCCGGATTTCCATAAACAGTACATGAGGATGAAAATACAAAATGTGGGATCTGAAATTCAGATGCGCATTTTAAAATATTGATAAGAGAGTTAATATTATTTTCAAAATACATCATTGGATGCTGAACGGATTCGCCAACGGCTTTGTATGCAGCAAAATGAATTATGCCTGAGATGTCAGGATTTTCTTGGAATATGGCATGTGTATCATCAAAAATGCATAAATCAACGCAGTAATTTTTTATTAAAACACCGGTAATTTTTTCTATTCCTTTCAGAATTTCAGGGTTGCTTCTTGAATTATTATCTACTGAAATTACCGAAAATCCGTTTTCGATAAGATCTACAATTGTATGAGATCCTATATATCCGCATCCGCCTGTAACCAGTATTTTTTTCATGCTGCAAAGAAACAGAAATTTTAGCTAAGGCTATCGTGGTTACATAAATAATTTAAATATGAAGTATGCTATTGTTGCCAATATTGCACTAACCGGAATTGTAAGAATCCACGCCCAAATAAGGTTCACTGTAACTCCCCACCTAACCGCGCTTAAGCGTTTTGTTGCGCCAACGCCAATAATGGCCCCGGTGATGGTATGAGTAGTTGATACAGGGATACCGATTTGTTCTGTCATAAAAAGCGTCATTGCACCGGCAGTTTCAGCCGCCACACCTTCAAGAGGTGTAACCTTTGTAATTTTTGTGCCCATGGTTTTTATTATCTTCCATCCGCCACTCATAGTACCGGCCGCAATTGCGGTATAACAAGCAAGAGGTATCCAGTTAGGCATTGATTTAATATCAATCAATAATCCTTCAGCAACCATTGCTGCAGCAATAATCCCCATTACCTTTTGTGCATCATTGCCGCCATGCCCAATGCTAAAAACAGCGCTGGATAATAATTGCAGGCGTTTAAACATTTTGCCTGTGCGGCTGGCACTTTTTTTACGGATTTTTTCAACATATAAAAAGGAAAGAGAAAATATTGCGGCAATCACCACAATTCCATATCTGATAATTGAATTGTCGGCTCTTTTAATTTGCTTTTCAAGATCTTGCCTAAGGTGAATGCCATTAATTCCTTGCAACAGTTGTGCTCTTTCTGAAGGATGAAGGCCCAAAGCATTTGAAATACTATCAGTAAGAGCTTCATCACTTATTTTATCATACAAAGAATAGTAAGGAACAATAAGTGTAAGGTTATTAATAATGCTGTCGGTGTGTTCCCTCATCTCCGGGTTGCTTTCAGCTTTCTTTTTTAATCCTTCCACGCGGTACATAACAGAAAGAAGTTCCTTCATTTTTCTTTCGCCGAGGCCATCTACCAAGCCCGCATTTTCAATTTGTAATGCCACTTTATGAGCTCCAATCTTGTTATATTGTTCTGAAATTTTTGATGCTTTTTTATATCGAACAAGTTCTTGTTCGTAAAGAGCAGTCAGCGAAGGGTTATTTTCGGCAGCAGTTTTTAATTTACTTATTCCATAAAATTTAGATAAGTTTTCATTGATTTTCACTTGTTGGAAATAATCAAACACAAACCAAATAAAAGTGGTGGAAACCGCGATTATACCAATCTTTAAAAAGAAACGCTGGTTAACGGTTACGATAGTTATAAACATTGCTACAACCATTCCAATAAGAGGTGCAAGAAAAATGAAAGCAATTATTTGAAGGATTTTTCTGTCTTCCACTATTAGTGATAATCCAATTATTCCTTTTTTATCAAAGGCGTGAGCAATCGCCGCACCGGCGAAACCCCCAATTAAAGTATGAGAAGAAGATGAAGGAATTCCATACCACCAGGTTATAAGGTTCCAACAAATTGCAGCTATCAGGCCACAAAAAATAACCGGCAGGGTAATATATTCGGATTTTACCGTTTTTGCAATTGTATCTGCAACAGCATGATCTTTAAAAATAAAAAACGCAACGAAATTAAAAAATGCTGCCCACACCACAGCCTGAAACGGTGTTAATACTTTTGTTGAAACTACTGTGGCTATTGAGTTTGCGGCATCATGAAATCCGTTGATGTAATCAAAAACAAGCGCCAAAAAAATAATCAGTATTAATAAAATTGACATCCTAAGATCTTAAGCGTATTTAATAATGATACTTTCAATTACATTGGCTGCATCCTCACATTTATCAGTAACTATTTCCATTACCTGATAAATTTCTCGTTTTTTAATTACTTCTTTTGCATCCGGTTCGGAAGCAAAAAGCCGTTCGATACTCATATCAAAAATATCATCTCCCTGATTTTCGATACTGTTGATAGCAACAAGGGCATCTGTAATCTTTCGCATATCTTTCATATTGCGAAGTTCTGTTACAGCCTTATGTACCTGAATAGTGCCTGATGCAATTAAATCTCCGAATTTCTTTATGCCGATGTCATCAGGATTTACATGATAGAAATTAATTTTTTTCATTGATGCATACATGTAATCTGCAATATCATCTAACGATGATGCAAGAGCATGAATGTCTTCTCTATCAAAAGGTGTGATAAAATTTTTTCCGAGTTCTGTAAATATATTATGTGTGAGGTCGTCGTTAATATGTTCAAGGTCTTCAATATCTTTAATGAGTTTGGCTCTGTTTTCATAGTTTGGCTCATTTACTATTTCTTTTACTTTTTCTCCCATTTTTACTAATACTTCAGCAACATTTTCAAAGAGGTTATAAAAAACTCTGTCTTTTGGCAGAAAGATTTTAAGAATAGCGTTTAACGACATAATCAAAAATTTTTGTAAAAGTAAAGGCTTGACAACAATTTACTATATAATAATAGAATAGTAATGATTTGATAATATTAGAATTCTTCAACCTTTAAAGAGAAACCAAAAGTTGTACCTACATCAATTTTACTTCTAACGTGCAAAGATTCTCCATGAGCTTCAAGTATATGTTTGCATATTGATAAGCCAAGGCCACTTCCGCCTTCTTTTCTGGTTCTTGCGTTATCGGTTCTGTAGAATCTTTCAAATACACGATTGAGCTGGCTTTCCGCTATACCATATCCGTCGTCACTTATTTCTATTAGGATATTTTTCCCTTCAACATTATAAAAACTTGCCTCAACACTTCCATTTTCACGGCCATATTTAATTGCGTTTGCAACAAGGTTTGAAAGTACTTGCCCGATTTTTTCTCTGTCTGCTAATACAACAAAAGGAAAATCACAATCTTTTTTTACATTTAATTTTATTTTCTTTTCTGAAGCCTTCAATTCAAAATTTGAAAATATTTCCTTTACTAAATCACCAATCACGAATTTAATTTTGGAAAGGTTTAGTTCACCACTTTCAAGTTTAGATATTTTATCAAGATCTTCAAGAAGGTTTACGAGCCTTTCAATATTTCCAGCTGCGCTTTTTAAAAATTTTTCATTTACATTTTTATCATTAATTGCTCCATCAAGCAAAGTTTCAATGTAACCTTGAATTGCAAACACAGGAGTTTTTATTTCATGGCTCAGGTTTTGCAAAAATTCCTTTCTGAATTCTTCGTTCCTCCGAAGTAATTCAACTTCACTGTTTCGCTGAAGTGCCCATGTTTCCACATCTTTTCTTACTTCATCAATACTTTTTTGAGGTAAAATATATTTATTATAAAAGGCTTCCCTTTTTGTGGCTTTTGTTTGGTAAATAAGTTTATAAATCAACTTGATTTTTCGGTAAATAAAATTTTGTAAGGTATATAATATCAGCCCATAGCTGCCGCTAAAAATTACAACCAGTGAAATTACTGCAATTAAAACATCGGGCTTAAATATAAAAATTCCAATTGTTATTGGAACAGAAATAATTGCTGCTGTAAATGCAGATAATTGTTGAGGAGTTAAGCTTTTTTTTGAAAAGAACTTCATAATTCAAATTTGTAACCCACACCTTTTACTGTTGAAATACAATCCATGTCTATCTTTTGTCTGATTTTTCTGATGTGAACATCAATTGTTCTGTCGCCAACAATTACATCTGTTCCCCAGATTTTTTCAAGAATATCATTTCTTAAAAACACTTTACCCGGAGATGAAGCCAGAAGAGACAGCAACTCAAATTCTTTTTTAGGAAGAGAGATATCTTTGCCGCTTGCTGTAACAATATATTTTTTGCGGTCAATTATAAGATCCCCGGCTACTAATATTTCTTTTTCTTCATTTTTAATTCTGCGAAACAAAGCATTTACTTTACTTATTAAAACCCGCGTACTTACAGGCTTTGTTATGTAATCATCTGCTCCTGATTGCAAACCTTTTACTTCAAAGTTTTCATCGTTCATTGCAGTTAAAAAAACTATAATTGTATTTTTAAAATTTGAATTGCTTCGCAAGAATTTGCATACGTCAATGCCATTTTTAAGAGGCATCATGATATCAAGTATAATAAGGTCGGGAGAAATTTGTTTTGCTAACTCAATAGCAGATACTCCGTTTGTTGCGGTAAAAATTTCAAAACCTTCATTTTTTAAATTATAGCTGATAATATCAAGAATATCTTGTTCATCATCGGCAATTAAAATTTTTCCTTTCGACATTTAAAATAAATTGTTCAAATTTATATCAATCGGCAGTTATTTAGATGTAAACAGGTATTACCAAATTGTTATAATTACTGTTATTTTAGCATTGTGCCGCCGTCAAAATAAAAAATAGCGGCATCTTTGCAAGTAATGAAATTTTTATTCATATTAATTTTTTGCTTTTCATGCGCAGAGGTTTTTGCTTTTGAAGACACTCTGAAAATTCCTATAAACAGGATTTATTTTCACGATAAAATTAAAAATGAGCAAAGGTTAATTGATAAATCAGATGGTAAGGAAGATAAAAAATATCATCCTGTTATTAATGAAGAAATATCATTAAAATTATCAGATGTATTATACAGGAAAATTCCTGAAATGGCAGCATGGGTTGAAACTAACGATAGTATTTCAACCAATAACGAAAAAGTAAGATTTCTGAGTTACATCGAAAATTTGCTTAAAACTTTTAGAATTAATCAAAAAAATAAGGAGATATCAGTTGTTGAATTTCCTTCTCTTGTGAATAACTTTTTTAAGGCTCTCGAACTTCAATCAAAAAATGAAAGTCTTACATCTCTTATTGCTTCTCTTCCTTATAATGAAGCTAATATTATTAATTCAGTTATTTATGATAACATCGGCAGTGCCGAAGCGGCGAAAATTGTTTACCTGAAGTTTGCAGAATTAAATCCTGATAAAATTCTTCAAACACTTCGGCCTTATATTGATGAACCTTTTGCGGACAGTTTGCTTGTTGTGGCAGGAAAAAATAATCCTATTCAATTATATTCTTATGCACAGTCCAGGCAAACGCCTGAAGGGAAACTTATTCATCGTAGTACGAATAAAATTGTTGAAGGAATTGCAGCATTAAGCAATACTGAAAATGCACTTCTCTACTTTCCTTTTTTAGATGATATTTTATCGGGCAATCAAACAATTGAGAGCATTAAAAAAATTGTTGGGAATGGAATTACAGGATACGACAGTGTTGGTTACTATAAACTTTTAGTTAAAACTGAGGTTGAATATTTCAAAAGGCTTATTTCGACGAAAGATACGCCTGTGGCTATGTTTGGTCATAATGGGCTTCGCGATATGCTGAAAAGAAAAGCAATTGAGCATTTTGTAACTCCGATAAACGAACTTCACAACAGTTCAGTAAATATCAGGATGAAGGCTATTGAACCTCTTTCTCCTCAGGAATTATATTATGTGATTGTTACAGGTGAAAATGATCTTTATACTTCAAGTTACAAACATACATTTGCCAGGATGTTATCTTTGATGGGTTCAAAGCCCAGAGGTGATTCACTGTTGCAATCTGTAAATTTTGATTATTTCAAAAAGTTCATCCGCCTAGCGGCGAACTATAACAAACTCGACACTTTCCTGAAAACGATGCCTGTTGCCACATCTGAAGTGCTAATGAAAGCATTTGTTGCCAACCTTGATAAATCAGGCAGTTTGGAAGATGCCGTTGATGTTGCAGATTCATACAGCAGTATTACAGACAAAAAATTGCTTTCAACAATCTTATCTTATGTAGATGAGAATTTTAAAAAAGCTGAAAGAGAGGGAAACAGTAAGGGCGAAATTATTTATGGTCTGCTTCATGATATTTTTTTGTCATCATCAAATAATAAAGCAGATTTAACATCGGTTTTAGGGATTCCTTCAATTTATGAAGTTTCAAATCAAAGCCTGAAAGGTGAAAGTGGAAAAATTGTGCAACAGGTATTTTTTTATGGCGATGAGGATGGTAAAGCTTTTTTTCCTTCTTTTATAAGATCTTTTTCAACGAGAGAATGGAAAATTGCTGAACAAAAGGAATGGTATGAAATTCAATCTTTAAAAGGTGGTGTTCAGATATTCGTGAACAAACCACTTGATAATGACAGCAATTTGGATGACAGCGCTCAGGTTCATTTGAATCAATATCTTGAAAGTATTGATGTTTATCCATCAATAGTTGTACACAGGGGCCATAGTTATTGGCTTCCACGAACTATTAAAAGAATGCCTCAGTCTGCAAAAGTTATTTTGTTAGGTTCTTGCGGGGGATATAAAAACCTTAATGAAATTCTGGAAGTTTGTCCTGATGCGAGTATTATTTCATCAAAAGAAATAGGGAAGGGCGACTTGAACCAGTACATAAATAATTATCTCAATAAAACACTTGCTGCCGGTGATAATTTGGTTTGGAAAAATATGTGGGCAGTTTTAAGTAAACAATTTGAGAATGCTCCGAAAAGCACACGCGAAAGTTGGGAAGATTATGTACCTCCCTACAGAAATCTTGGGGCAATATTCATAAGAGCATATCATAAGAGAGCCAATCCGGAATAGAATGTTATTAATTAGAACGCGGATTTAGCTGATAACGCAGATAGCCGCTGAATGATATTAAATTAGAACACCAGTTTACAAAATTGTTATTTAGAACGCAGATGAAGCTGATTGCGCGGATGGTCGCTGAAGGATTTTAATTAGATTGCCTGTTTGCAAAATTGTTATTTAGAACGCGGATTTAGCTGATTGCTCGGATGGTCGCTGAAGGATGTTAATTAGATTACCAGTTTGCAAAATTGTTATTTAGAACGCGGATTTAGCTGATTGCGCGGATGGTCGCTGAAGGATGTTAATTAGATTACCTGTTTACAAAATTGTTGGTTAGAACACA
>JAFDXB010000282.1 GCA_018268175.1 Bacteroidota bacterium
AATTTTTATGAGCCGGAGAAGCATCTTAAATTTTTTTTACCCTGCATTAATAAAACTTGCCGGCATTTTTAAATTCAAAAACTCTGTTTTAAAATCAAATAAAAAACCTTTTTCTTCTTTTTATGATTTGTCGTGTACTTTAAATGACGGTTCTGTAATGAACTTTAGTTTATTAAAAGGAAAATTTGTGCTTATTGTAAACACTGCCTCCGATTGTGGCTTTACCCGTCAATATGAAGATCTTGAAAAGTTTTATATGGCAAATAAGGATATTTTGAAAATTATCGCCTTTCCTTCAAATGACTTTAAAGAACAGGAAAAGGGGACAGACGAAGAAATCAGGACTTTTTGTCAAAAACATTTTGATATAAGTTTCCCTTTAGCAAAAAAGTCTGTTGTAGTAAAATCCACGCTTCAAAACGAAGTTTTTAAATGGCTTTCATCTTCAAAACTAAACGGCTGGAATAATGTGGGGCCAACTTGGAATTTTTGCAAATATCTTATTGATAAAAATGGAAATCTCGAAGCTTTTTATGAATCTGCAGTTCCACCGATGGCGATAAAGTTATAAAGGGCATTTCTCGTGATAATTCACCAGTTCTATCTTTGAGCGCTCAAAGGTATAATCTTTATAATGTTCCGAAATTTCACTTAATACATTTTCAATATCTTCAGGAGTAGTAAGAGTAACAAGTTTATACCTGAATTCTTTAATGCCCGGCAGCCCTTTTAGATAATTGGTATAATGCCTCCGCATTTCATTGATTCCAACAATGGGGCCTTTCCATTCAATTGAACGGCGAAGGTGCTTTCTGCAAACGTCAATTCGTTCCTGTAAGGTAGGCGCAGATAGAATTTCACCTGTTTTTATAAAATGTTTTATTTCTCTAAATATCCAAGGGTATCCGATTGCGGCGCGGCCGATCATAATACCATCAACGCCATAGCGGTTCTTATATTCAAGTGCTTTTTGCGGACTGTCAATATCCCCATTCCCAAAAACGGGAATAACTATCCGTGGGTTGTTTTTAACCTTTCCGATAAGGGTCCAATCAGCTTCGCCTTTATAAAGCTGACAACGTGTTCGGCCATGAATTGCTAAAGCTTTAACGCCAATATCCTGAAGCCTTTCAGCTACTTCCTCTATATTTTTAGTGTTATCGTCCCAACCAAGCCTTGTTTTAACAGTTACGGGAAGATGTGTGCTTTTAATAACTTTTTCTGTTAGGCGAACCATAAGGTCAATGTCTTTCAGTACACCTGCACCTGCACCTTTGCTGACTACTTTTTTTACCGGACAGCCAAAATTAATATCAACCAAATCAGGATTTACTGCTTCGCAGATTTTTGCGCTAATTCCCATCGCTTCTTCATCACCCCCAAAAATTTGGATTCCAAAAGGCCTTTCTTCTTCTGTAAAATCAAGTTTTTTCCGGCTTTTAATTGCATTTCTTATCAGCCCTTCACTGCTTATAAATTCGCTATACATCAAATCGGCACCATTATCTTTACACACCGCTCTAAAAGGTGGGTCGCTAACATCCTCCATGGGAGCAAGCAATAAAGGGAATTCGGGGAGTTGTATGTTACCGATTTTAGGCATATTCTTATGTATATTGCGGCAGCAAATTTACTGACTATATGCAATTTAAAAGTGTTAAAGGATTTACCGGTTGGGCCCAAATTGGAATATTATGTGTTTACCTTGGGGCAGGCCTTATTCTTACTTCCATAGTTCAAATTTTAATTTTGGGGATGCTTGATCCTTCCGCTGTTTCAAGCGGAGATCCCAAACAGATAACCGATATAATATTAAAACCCGAAAACGTTGGTTATGCTCGCCTTATCCAAGTTTTGGGAACATTTTTTCTTATGTTTTTACCTGCCGTTTTTTGGTCGCTAACAGTAAATGGCAAAAACCCGCTCTGGTTGGGTTTTAGTAAATATGTTTCTGCAAAGCAAATTGCTGTTGGCTTTGCTTTAATATTTATAGCAGGTTTGCTTGCTTCGCCTTTGGCGGAAATTTCAAAAAGTATTGTGGCAAATTTTCCTGATTTAAACAGGTTAGCAAAGCAAATGGAAGATGCATACAATCAGCAGGTAATTGCATTATCGAATTTGCAAAACATAGGCGAGTTGCTAATGGCAATAATTATTATGGCTTTTTTGCCTGCATTATTTGAGGAAATGCTGTTCCGCGGTGTAATACAAAACCTGTTAACCAAGTGGTGGAAGAGTGCAATCCCGGCAATTATTGTTACTGCAATAATTTTCAGCATTATTCACATGTCGGTGTATTTATTTGCCAGCCGTATATTATTGGGAGTGGTTTTAGGTTTAATGTTTTTTTACACAAAAAATATTTGGGTTAACGTTATTGCTCATTTCCTCAATAATTTCCTTGCAGTTTTACAATTGTATTATAATTCATCAAAGGCTAAACCCGTTGCAGTTGAAGACCTCGATCCTTCTGTGCCATGGTGGCTGGCAATTGCTGCTGCCGCAGGATTAATATTTCTGTTCAAATATTTAATAAAAATTTCTCAACATAACAGGTCGGTAATAGTTGTGAAAGAAGAAGCAATGCCTTATATAAATCCTTTCCAAAAAATATAAATATGGCACTGAATTTTGCCACACTAAAAACCAGGTCTATCACCGCTGCTGTTTTTGTAGTGGTTATGATGGCGGGATTATTTATAAACGGATGGTTGTTTCTAACACTGTTCGCGGTAATAATGTGTGGGGCTTTTATTGAGTTTATAAAAATTATTTTTAAAATCAATAAATCTCTGGATATTAAATATTTGCTATTTGGTATTCTTTATATTTTAATACCATTTACCCTGCTATTTTATATGGCCTTCGGCAGATGGTTCAATCCCATATTTTATTCTCCGGTTATTCCAGCTGCCATTTTATTTTCTATATGGATAAACGATACAATGGCATATATCGTAGGCTCATTAATAGGTAAAACACCTTTTAGCTCTATATCTCCAAAAAAAACGTGGGAAGGAACAATAGGTGGCGCAATACTTTGTGTTGGTGTTATAACTCTTTTGAGCAATTTAATTTTATCGTTAGGAAACAATGACTATTACCGTTTAACCCGCAACGATATTTTTATAATATCAGTAATTTGTGCTGTTTTCGGCACAGCCGGAGATTTGCTTGAAAGCAAGTTTAAACGAATGGCAGGAATAAAAGATTCAGGAAATATTATGCCGGGGCACGGAGGTTTTTTAGACAGATTTGATTCACTGATTGTAGCAGCACCTTTTGTTTGGTTATATTTAGAGGTAGTCAGGTAATTACTTATTTTTGCAGTTAATTTTTTAAAATGACAATTCATCGGGAAGGTTTTAAATCTATTGCAATAGCAACCTTAATTTTTGGAATATTAAACGTTTCATTGTTTTGGTTCCTGGATCCATCATTATTATGGTTATGCATAATTATATTTTTTATCTCTCTTTTATTTTTATTGTTTATTGTTTCCTTTTTCAGAATTCCTAATAGAAAGTTGACTATAAAAGATAATCAGATAATTGCACCTGCAGATGGAAAAGTTGTGGTTATTGAAAACCATTTTGATGAAGAATATTTTAAAGAAACAAGATTGCAGGTTTCAATATTTATGAGTCCTGCAAATGTGCATGTAAACAGAAACCCTGTTAGTGGAGAAGTGATTTATAATAAATACCATAAAGGTAAATATCTTGTTGCGTGGCATCCGAAATCGTCAACCGATAATGAACGCCATTCTGTTGTTATTAGAAGTGGCCACAATGAAATTTTGGTAAAGCAAATTGCCGGAGCACTCGCAAAGCGTATTGTCAATTACCTTGAAGTGGGGCAAAATGTAAAACAAGGAGAAGAGATGGGATTTATAAAATTTGGCAGCCGTGTTGATCTTTTATTACCTGTTGATACCAAAATAGAAGTAAAATTAAACCAAACCGTAAAAGGTGGCGTAACGGTTATTGGAGAACTTAGGTAAAA
>JAFDXB010000283.1 GCA_018268175.1 Bacteroidota bacterium
ACGAGTTTCATAACAGGCACCGGGTTCATGAAGTGCATTCCTATTACATGTCCCGGCCTTTTAGTAACAGCAGCTATTTGCGTTATGCTTATTGAAGAAGTGTTTGTTGCCAAAATACAACCCTGAGGTGCGTTAAGATCAATTTCTTCAAATATTTTTAGCTTAAGTTCTGTATTTTCAGTTGCTGCTTCAACAACCAAATCAGCAAAAGAAACGCCGGTTGATAAGTTTGAAACTACTGATAAATTATTTAAAGTAGCAGCTTTTTGCTCTTCGGTTAACACACCTTTTGAAATCTGCCTGTCTAAATTTTTTGAAATAGTCTCAATAGCTCTGTCAAGCTGAGTAGGATTTACATCAATTAATGTTACTTTAAAACCTGCCTGAGCAAATACATGAGCAATTCCGTTGCCCATGGTTCCTGCACCAACAACTGAAATATTCTTAATCATTTATTTATTATTTAAAAGCATTTAATCCTGTAACATCCATTCCTGTTATAAGTAAATGAATATCATGAGTTCCTTCATAAGTAATTACGCTTTCAAGGTTCATCATGTGGCGCATAACCGGGTATTCTCCGGTAATTCCCATTCCACCAAGCATTTGCCTTGCATCGCGGCAAATATTTGTAGCTACTTCACATGCATTTCTTTTTGCCATACTTACCTGTTGTGGTGTAACTTTTCCTTCATTCATCAATACTCCCAGCCTCCAGTTAAGCAATTGGGCTTTTGTAATTTCAGTAATCATCTCGGCAAGTTTTTTTTGCTGAAGTTGAAATCCGCCGATAGGCTTACCGAATTGCAATCTTTCTTTACTATAATTCAAAGCAATATCATAACAATCCATGGCGGCTCCAATAGCTCCCCACGAAATTCCGTAACGTGCTTTTGTAAGGCAGCCTAAAGGCCCTTTAAGTCCTTTTACATTTGGTAAAATATTTTCCTTTGGAACTTTTACATTATCAAAAACAAGTTCGCCGGTTGCAGAAGCTCTAAGGCTCCATTTGCCGTGCGTTGTTGGAGTTGAGAAACCTGCCATTCCTCTTTCAACAACTAATCCTCTTATTATACCTTCTTCATCTTTTGCCCAAACAACAGCAATCTGGCTAAAAGGTGCATTGCTGATCCACATTTTTGCGCCATTCAAAATAACATGGTCTCCTGCATCTTTAATATTTGTTACCATGCTTCCGGGATCGCTTCCATGATCAGGTTCAGTTAATCCAAAGCATCCAAGCCATTCGCCACTTGCAAGTTTTGGAAGATATTTCATTCTTTGTTCTTCATTTCCATATTGGTAAATAGGAAACATTACTAAACTGCCTTGCACACTTGCGGTACTTCTAACTCCACTGTCCCCTCTTTCGAGTTCCTGCATCATCAGTCCATAACTGATATAATCTAATCCACCACCGCCATATTGTTCAGGAACTGTTGGGCCGAAACAGCCCAAGTCGCCGAGTTGCTTTACTATATGCTGTGGGAATTCTGCCCGCTGTGCAAAATCTTCAATAATTGGAGAAATTTCCTTTTTAACATAGTTTCTTACGCTTTCGCGGATAAGTTTATGCTCTTCAGTTAATAGTTCATCTAAATTAAAATAATCAGGTGATTGAAAATTATCGGTTTTAGCAGCCATTTCTTTTTAAATTATGGTTGCAAATATAACGCATAAATTCTCTGTTAATATTTAATTCTCAGCTTCTTTAAAACAAAATGAAGAAGCCAAATAGGGCCTATTAATAAGAAAAATATGTCTGTAAGAAATGAAGGTTTTTTGCCCTCAATTTTATGTCCGATAAATTGAAAAACCCAACTTATAGCAAATATCATCAAATACAAAAGCCAGGCATAAGTAAATTCTTTATCAATTTTTTCAATAAGTAATTGAACTGAAATCATTGCAATAAACATAATGAATCCAATGATAAAAGAAAGCCTCATATAATAAACTGTAACTAGTAAAATAACAATAAGGCTAATCAGGCTTATTTCAACTGTTTCAACTTGTAAAATGGCAATTCTAATTAAGCTTAGTAAACCCATAATGCTAAAAAAAATCAGAGGGACGCAAACCCAGTGAATGAATTCATTAGTATGATTTTGATGGCTTTCACCATACCTTTCAAACAACAGGTCAACTTTTTTCATAATTATAATTTTAGGGTATAAAAAAAGAGGCTGCTTTTAGCAGCCTCCTGAAGTTATTAAGATTTAATTTATCTAACGATAGTTACATCAATCTTTTTAGTGATTTTTTTACCTGTAATCAATGTAAAATCAATAACAGCATAGTAAGTACCATCGGGAACCGGCTCGTTTTTGTACTTGCCATCCCAAGTGTTACGGTAATCTTTTGATTCAAACACTTTGCTGCCATATCTGTTGAAAACATGCACGGTTACATTTTTCAAACAGCTATAGTCATCGTACACTATCCACTGTTCATTAATTCCATCACCGTTAGGTGAAAATGCATTTCTAACATTAATACAATCAGAAACCTCAACAGGGTTTACTGTTATAAGAACATTATCAGAACCTGAACATCCGCTTGCATCGCTTGCGGTAAGTGTGTAACGCGTAGTTTCAAGTGGGCTTGCAACCGGATTAAGTATTGTAGCTGAACTTAAACCTGTAGCAGGCGTCCAGTTAAAGATAGTTGCACCCGGTGCAGTTGCGTTAATACGAACAGATTCACCTGCGGTAATTGTTAGATCAGGGCCGGCATTTACTGTTAAACCGCTTGCAACGGTAATTGTAACCGAAGCAGTTGAAACACATGTACCTGAAGATGCAGTTACAGTATAAGTAGTAGTAGCGGCAGGGCTTGCAACCGGGCTTTGAATGTTTGGATTATTCAAACCGGTAGCAGGAGACCAGCTATATGAAGTTGCAGTTCCAGTTGTTGTTAGAGGAATAGAACCGCCTGCGCAAATGGAGCTGTTTCCAATTGTTGAAACATTCACACTTCCTGAAACAGTTACAGTAACAGTTTTAGTTGTTGAACAAGTTCCTAAGGAAGCTGTAACTGTATAAGTTGTAGTTGCAGCAGGAGTAGCTACGGGGCTTTGTGCATTAGGGTTATCTAAACCGGCAGCAGGTGACCAACTGTACGAAGTTGCATTACCCGTTGTAGTAAGTGTTACAGAACCTCCGGTGCAAACTGTTGCTGAAGGCAGGGTATTAACTGTTAAATCAGTTGATGTAACTCTTACAGAAGCAGATTTAGAACAAGTGCCTAAAGTTGCAGTAACAGTATAGGTTGTAGTTCCAACGGCAGGTGTTGCAACCGGGCTTTGAATATTTGGATCACTTAATCCTGCGGAAGGGCTCCAGCTATAGCTGTCAGCATTTCCTGAAGTTAATAAAGTAATTGAGTTGCCTGCACAAATAGACGTATCAGGAATAGTACTTAATTCGAGGTTGTTATCTACACCAATTCTAACGTTCGATAAAGGAACAGTACATCCGTTTGCATCTTTTACGATGAAATTATAGTTTCCACCGATCATGTTAAACACATTTGACGCCTGGAAAGTAGCACCATTGTCAATGCTGTAAGTATAACCCGGAACACCTCCTGTAGCTGCAATAGATATTGAACCAAGAGACTGGCAATTTGCATTTACAATTGTTGGTGTTGGCACAATAAGATCAGGTTGAGTGATAATAATTGTTGTATCTTTTCTGCAACCGCCATTATCTTTAATAGATATTATATAAGATCCGGCAGCAAGGTCAGAGAAAGTACCTGATGCCTGGAATGTTGCTCCATTATCATTTGAAAACTGGAATCCGGTATTGCCACCTGCTAATGATACAGCAATAGCGCCGGTTGCAAGGCCGTTACATTTTACCTGAGTAAGATTATATGTAGCAGCAGGTAATCCCGGTGCAGCCGGTATTACAACAGTTTTAGAAGAGCTACATTCAGCGCCTACTATACGGTAGGAAATTGTATAAGTTCCGGGAGGTAAGTTAAATACATTTGATGATTGCCATGTTGTACCACCATCAATTGAATATTCAAACGGTCCTGTACCTGAAGTAACATTTATTGTTGCTGAACCTACATAGTTGTTAGAACAATCTGCCGTTACAATATTTGTTGTTGCAGAAAGAAGTGCATCTCTTATAACGTTTACGGTATCAACATAAGTTAC
>JAFDXB010000284.1 GCA_018268175.1 Bacteroidota bacterium
ACATGAGTGGTTTCCGTAGGTGCAATTCCATATTTTTTAATTTTGATTTTGCTACATTTAGCGGAAAACCTTGCCAATTACCTGTTTTAACAATGAGTTTGTTTTATTTTTTAACTATGTAAAAATTTAATTTTCAGTTTTATATAATCATATTTTTAAAAGGGAAATTATTCTTTAAAAGTTTTCAATTGTTAAATTTATAAGATTAATAATTGTGAATTTTTTTCCACTAAATATTTAGCAATAAAAAAGAGGAAGCATAAAACTTCCTCTTTTTGGTTTTATCTTAAAAGTGTAAAAAACTTACTTTATATAAACCTGGCGAGTAATAACAGCCTTATTATTTTCAAAAACTGTTACCATATATATTCCTGCCGGTACCCGCCTTAAATTTACTTGCATTGATTCTATAGTTTGACCGGCGGTAACCGCAAATACTTTATTGAAAACTCTTGCTCCTTTTGCATCATAAATTACCACATGCCTTTCTGAAGTTGTAACTGAAGTGTTACTCATTCGTATGGTAAATACTCCATTGTTTGGATTAGGTGTGATGAATGAAATAAATGGCGTTTGAGTTACAATTTTTAAAATTGCTGAAGTTCCTGCACACTCATTAGAATTATCTTTTACAGAGTAATCACCTTCATTTGGATATTCAACTATCAGCGTTGCACCGGTTTGCCCCGGAATTACTGCGCCGTTTTTATACCAGATAAAATCAGTTGCAGAAGGCACTGAAGTAGCAGTTAAAGTAACACTGCTTCCTTCTGTAAGTATTGTAGAAGTTGCAGAAATTGAAACTTCAGAAGCAGGTAACACATTTATAGTTATGCTTTTGGTATTTCCACATCCGTTATTATCAGTTCCTGTAACTATGTAAGTACCTGAGTTATTTATAACAAAAGGAACACCATTGCTTACACCATTATTCCATGTATAAGAATTTGCGCCGGTTCCTGAGAGAGTTACAGATGAACCTTTACATACATCACCGGAAGGTCCGTTAATATCAACATTTGGAAGAGCATTAACTGAAAGGTTTACAACCGATGAGTTTATAGAACCACAACTTCCATTTACAGTTAACCTGAACTTATTATTGTTCATTGCTGCAGTTAAATTATTTACATTTAAAGTTGTGGATGTTGCTCCCGGAATATTTGTAAATGTAGTTCCGCCATCCGTACTTACCTGCCATTGAAATGAATTTCCACCCGAAACTGTGGCGGTAAATGTTACATTAGAACCTACACATCCTGATTTATCAGTAGGTTGTGCTGATATAGTTCCCGCGGTATTTACATTTAAAGTTGCAGCATTTGAGGCCAGGCCGGAAGTGCAATTTCCATTTATTAAAACTCTGTACTTATTTCCATTTTGTGATGAAGAAACAGCCGCAATATTGAATGTTGGATTGGTTGCTCCGCTGATATTTGTAAAAGTATTTCCACCATCGGTGCTAACCTGCCATTGATATGTAATAGCTGTTCCGGTTGCCGTTACCGTGAATGAAGCTGCTGATCCTTCACAAACATTTACATTGGCCGGCTGTGAATTTAAAACAGCTCCCGGAGTTACATTAAGCGTTGCTGCCGCAGAGGTTACGGTTCCGGTTCCGCAACTTGTAATTACAACCCTGTAGTTATTGCTGTTCATTGATGCTGTAACATTGCTTAACGCTAAAGTAGCGGAAGTTTGCCCGCTTATATTTACGAATGTATTTCCGCCATCGGTGCTTACCTGCCATTGATAAGATGTTACAGAACCACTGGTGCCTACAGTAAAAGATGCATCACTGCCTGAGCAAACGGTTGTGGATGTGGGTTGGTTTGATATTGACGCATTTGCACTTATTGTAAGTGTTGCTGCTGCACTTTGAAGTGATGATGTGCAACTGTTTGAAATCAATACACGATACCTGTTCCCGTTCATACCTGCTGTAATATTGTTGGCAGAATAAGTGGCGCTTGTAGCTCCTGAAATGTTAGTAAAAGTATTTCCACCATCGGTGCTTACCTGCCATTGATAAGTAGGATTGTTACCGGTTACTGTTATGCTGAAAACTGCATTTGAACCTGTACATGAAGTAACACTCACGGGTTGCTGCGTAATTGCAACTCCTGAATTTACAGTTAATGCTACTGCATTTGAAATAATCGGCTGTCCGCAACCTGCAATTATTACACGGTATTTATTTCCCGATTGCTCAAGTGTTGTATTATTTAAATTTAGTGTAGAGGAAGTTGCAGATGGTATATCGTTAAATGTTGTTCCATCAGTAGAAACTTGCCATTGATAAGTTAATGATGTACCTGCGGCAGTAACATTAAAAGATGCATTGCTGCCACTACAAACGGTTGTGGCAGATGGTTGTCCTGTTATGGAAGCAGGAGTGCCAACAGTTAATGTGGCCCCGGTTGATGTGGCATTTGAACATGCATTTGTTACTACAACTCTATAAATGTTACCATTTAATGAAGCATTCAAATTGGTAAGTTTTAAAGAATCAAGAGTAGCACCTGTTATATTAGTAAATGAAGTTCCGCCGTTTGTGCTTACTTGCCATTGGAATGTTGCCGCAGACCCTGAATAATTTATTCTGAAAACTGCATTCGTTCCGGTACATCCGTTAACATTAGCAGGCTGCGAAACAATTGAAACATCATTACATGAATTCTGCTGGGTTATTACAGTTACTGTATCTGATGTAGATACATTTGCTGCACTGCTGTTTACAAGGGTAGAGCTCATTAAAACAAGAGGCGAATTAATAAGATTAATATCATCTACAAACCAACCTGAAGTTGAGCCTGAAGGCGCTGTATTGTCTTCAGAAGCAAACCTAAACCTGAATCTGATATTTTTTCCGGCGTAAGGCGCAAGATTAATTTTTGTATAAATAAAGTTGTTTGAATTTCCTGAAAAAGCCGGCTGGTTGGCAATTACATTTGTAGGGGCATCACCAAGAGTGCTATTATATTTTCCTTCTTTCATTAAAGGCCCAAGGTCTAACCATGCAACATTATTCATAGAAATTTCCACTACACCACCGTCCCAGCCTTCCTCAGTATTGAAGCGATGCCAAAAACCTAATGTAGGAGTTGCAGCCGCCGGGATGGCAATTGGGTCTGTGGTTTTGAGAATTTGTTCTGATGCAGAAGTATAATTTTTTGTATAATAAGATCGAGGAGCGCTGTGGCTTGCTGTTGTTGATACCGTCCAAACATTTGATGAAGGAGTTGCTGTTGTAGTCCATTTAGCCGGTATTGTGCTTGTTGTAACAGAATCTGAGAATAAAACCTGATCGGGAAAATAAGTGCCGTTATTAACTTTTACAGTGAAGCTATATGTTCCTGATGTGCCTGCAGTTTGGTTTACATCAAAACTTACAACTCTTGTAGCAGCATTGTAAGTACCTCCGCTTAGGTAAGTTACGTTTGAAGGAAGTGTATCCAATATTTTAAAATTGCTTATATCCTGACAAGTAGAAGTAACAGTATTGGTATAAACAATTGTTTGGCCTTCAGGCACTGATACAGTACCACCTTGAGTTAGTTTAACTCTTATTTCCGATGAAAAATCCGGTATTTGATCACTTATATTATCTGTAGATCCTTCAGAAGCCAAAGCTCCCATCCCGCGCCTGCGGAAAGCCTCTTTTATAGAGCAACTGTAAGCGCCGCCATATAAAATTTGATCGGCCTGAAGTATCGCATCTCTTGCAGAAATAAAGCCCGGTTCACATGGTTGGAGTTTCATTCCTTCCATCACTAATTTCAATGCAATTGTATTGCCTCCCGGCGCATCTGTATCAAATAAGTTAGGATTAATAATTCCTGTTTGATTTATAATATTCCAGGTCATATCCCACAAAGCAGAGCACCAAATTTCGCCAATATCATGTGAGAAAGGCGGCAAGTTTGGCAGATATACCAGATTGTTAACTGAAAAATTTGTTGAATACTTTTTAGATCTAATTCCTTGCCCGGCCGGTGTTTGGCCTGATGCATAAGTTCCTATTCCACGGGCATTGGTAAAACCTGTATTTAAGTTAGATGTTGCCCAGTTTTGAGTAAACATAAGAGCTATATAATCACTGATACCTTCTCCCATTTGTTCACCGTTTGTAAGGCAGGTAACGGCATTTGGGCCTCCTGTAAGCCTGTTGCTAATACCATGTGTAAATTCATGTGTTACAACTCCATTATCTGTTCCTCCATCGCGAGGCAATGTTGCACTTCCCCATAAATACATTTGCATTCTTGGCCTTTGGCCGTCCGGTGGCGTGGCAAAATTAGCATTGTTTGTTCCTCCGGCATCCTGGCCGTCAACTATAACATAATCGCTTCCAAGCCCGCCGCGGCCTAAATTGCTATTTTGAAAATTACCTGCAGGCTCAGTAAAGCCATATAAGTATGAAAGGTCATGAATAATATTATTCCAGTAAAAAAGGTTAGTTAAATTAAATTGCTGATTTTGCACAGGCGTTGCCTGAACCGGAGTTACCGTAAAATCCGGCGTAAATACAAACGTTAAAGGATCGGGGCCTGTGGTAGAATTTGCTGCTTGCCCAAAAGTGGAATTGTTATTATCTCGGTCCTCTTGCACAAAAGCATTATTTCCTCTTGTAAAAGTGTAATCAGAGCCACCGTCGTTATGCCAACCCAATGTTGTTGCATTGCCTGCTGCCATTAACCATGGATTAGTTACAATCGCAGGTGTACCTCCGGGGTGGTTACGGCTTTCAGCCGGATAGGGAATTACAAGATAACTGCCATTTGAAACAATTGATGGAGCCAGTGTTTTGTTTTCTAACTCTTCGTTTATTGTTTCTCCGCACATTGCATGATCATCATGCGGCAGCAGAAAATTACAGGAAATAGTAAGATTTTGCTCTTTAATAATACTTCCCGTCTTTGCATCAACGTATATATAAAAATAATCTGAACTTTTTAAAGGAACAATATAAACCTGCCAGGCAAGATGAACTTCCTTTTCGTCTTTAAGGGGAACCCACATTAATTCTGCGGTAATATCTTCAAAAGAAATTCCGGCTTTGCCAAAAGAAAATTTATTTGCAGCTAATGCTTTTGCAGCAAGAGTTTGATTGGTTGAAACATTTTTACTACGCATTGCAATTTCCACGGAATTCAATGCACTAACCGCCGGCAATGCAAATTTGCCTGCCTTGCTTTCAATATTGTAAATTCTTTTAGCGGTCGCTGAAACAGGCGTTCCGTTTTTAAAAGCGTATGTACTTATTTTATTAAGAACCGGCAACCCTAAATAAGATTGCTGAAGATACACTAATTGTGTTTTTGAGGTTTCATTAAAATAGGAACTGTTTACAATAGAATTTTTTAAATCATCGTCGTTCAGGGATAAGCTTTTTGAATTTTTTAAAATCAGGTTTAAACCGATCGCGTTTTCATCTTTTTGAGCTTTTAAAGAAAGGGTTAGGAATAAAACAAAAAGAGACAATAAAGTTTTTTTCATAATGATAAATTAAGGCCTGCAATACAGGGCCGGAGAAACATTTAGGGGTAAAAAATGCGAAGGCGAATTTACTATATCTTTTGGATTATTTTAAGGAATTTTAATATGCTTTTGAAACCCTTGTAACAGTTGTTGTTTTTTTTATTTAAAAGTTTTGCCATTAGGAGGTTCACCCCTACCTTTGCACCCTGAAAAAACAGATTATTTAAAATTAAATATTATGGTTGAAATAAAGCCGGATGAGATTTCAGCGATTTTGCGCCAGCAGCTAAGCAATTTTAATGCAGGTGCATCACTTGAAGAAGTGGGAACCGTTTTACAGGTGGGTGATGGTATTGCCCGTGTTTACGGATTAAAAAACGTACGTTCAGGTGAACTTGTGGAATTTGACAATGGTGTAAAAGCAATTGCTCTTAACCTTGAGGAAGATAACGTGGGTGTGGTTTTAATGGGCGACAGCAGCGAAATTAAAGAAGGCGATAAAGTAAGCCGTACAGGCCAAATCGCTTCTATTAAAGTAGGAGAAGGAATGTGCGGAAGGGTTATTGACACTCTTGGAACTCCAATTGACGGTAAAGGCCCTCTTAAAGGTGAATTATATGAAATGCCACTTGAGAGAAAAGCTCCGGGTGTAATTTTCCGTGAACCGGTAAAAGAACCGCTTCAAACAGGTATCAAAGCTATTGATGCTATGATTCCAATAGGAAGGGGACAAAGAGAATTAATAATCGGCGACCGCCAAACCGGAAAAACAGCAATTGCCGTTGATACCATTATTAACCAAAAGGAGTTTTACGATGCAGGTAAACCTGTTTATTGTATATATGTTGCAATTGGCCAAAAGGCTTCAACAATTGCAGGTATAATGAAAACTTTGGAAGAACATGGAGCTATGCCTTATACCACTATTGTGGCTGCATCGGCTTCTGATCCGGCTCCATTGCAGTTTTACGCTCCATTTGCGGGCGCTGCTATTGGCGAATTCTTTAGAGATACCGGCCGCCCGGCATTAATTATTTATGATGATCTTTCAAAACAGGCAGTTGCATATCGTGAGGTTTCTCTTCTTTTAAGAAGGCCCCCGGGAAGAGAAGCGTATCCCGGTGATGTATTTTACCTGCACAGCCGCTTGCTTGAAAGAGCAGCTAAAATTGTGGCAAGAGATGAAATCGCTCAACAAATGAACGATTTGCCCGAATCAATAAAACATATAGTAAAGGGTGGTGGTTCACTTACCGCACTTCCTATTATTGAAACTCAGGCTGGCGACGTTTCTGCATATATTCCAACTAACGTGATTTCAATTACAGATGGGCAGATATTCCTTGAAGGTAACCTCTTTAACGCCGGTATCAGGCCTGCAATCAACGTTGGTATTTCAGTTAGCCGCGTGGGCGGAAATGCACAGATAAAATCAATGAAAAAAGTTGCGGGAACTTTAAAACTTGATCAGGCACTTTATCGTGAACTTGAGGCGTTCTCAAAGTTTGGTGGTGATTTGGATGCTGCAACCAAAAACGTTATTGATAAAGGTGCCCGTAACGTAGAGCTTTTAAAGCAACCACAATACACGCCGTTTTCAGTAGAAAAACAAGTTGCGGTAATTTACCTTGGAACACAGGGATTGTTGAAAAATGTTGCAGTTAATAAAGTGAAAGATTTTGAAACTCAGTTTTTAATTGAAATGGAAAATAAATTACCTGAAGTTCTTGCTGAATTCAAAAAGGGTAACCTTGCTGATGAAAGCCTTAAAAAAATGGTTGCTCTTGCAGAGTCAATCACTCCTAATTACAAATAATTATATTTTTTTGCAATAAATCAACCGCTTAGAAATAAGCGGTTTTTTTATTCC
>JAFDXB010000285.1 GCA_018268175.1 Bacteroidota bacterium
GATTTTTAGATTTTGGATTTTAGATTTTCCCTAATCGTAAATCGTCAATCTAAAATCACAATCGTCAATCGTCAATCGTAAATCGAAAATCAATCGCCAATCTAAAATCGTCAATCGTCAATCATAAATCTAAAATCACACAATCGTCAATCGAAAATCGTTAATCGTAAATCTAAAATCACACAATCGTCAATCTAAAATCGTTTCTAAAACCTATAATTCTTCTATTTTGTTTACCGAAAAATTGCCAGATTAAATTTTCATATTATATTACTGTAATTTTGGTGAATTCCGGGTTTATTTAAACAATTTTTAGCTCAAATAAGCGTTTTTATTAATCCGAATTATCTGTAAAATCACAAGTATGAGGCAAAAGCTTCTTTTATCTTTTCTGTTGGCAATTATTTCAACTACTTTTTCATATGCACAATTCAGGAAATATTCCAATGAATTTTTAAACATCGGCGCCGGGGCACGCGGACTTGCCATGGGCGGTGCACAAATTGCCTCAGCCGAAGATGCAACTGCAGGTTATTGGAACCCCGCCGGCCTTGCATTTGTAAAAAGCAATATCAATGCTTCCTTAATGCATGCGGATTACTTCGCGGGAATCGCAAAATACGATTATGGCGCAATTGCTATTCCTGTTCAAAATAATAAAAGAACTTTAGGTTTTTCATTGCTGCGCTTTGCAGTTGATGATATTGCAAATACTCTTTTTTTAGTTGAGCCTGATGGCAGCCTGAATTATGGAAATGTTCAGTCGTTTTCTTCTGCTGATTATGCATTTCTATTTTCATTTGCACAAACGGTTAAAGAAACTGATGATAAAGTTTTTAGCGTGGGAGCCAATGCCAAAGTTATTTATAGAAAAGTCGGCACCTTCGCTTCTGCCTGGGGCTTCGGGTTTGATGCCGGTGCCAGATTAAAAGGCAAAAACTGGCATGCCGCTATTGTTGCACGAGATGTTACCTCCACATTCAATGCGTGGTCTTTTAAATTTACTGAAAGAGAAAAGGAAATTCTTTACCTTACCAAAAATGATATTCCTGTAAATTCCACCGAACTCACGGCGCCGCGTTTGATTTTAGGAGGTGGTTATAATTTTAAAATTAGCAAATCAATTAATCTTCTTGCAGAAGCAAATGCCACACTAACGTTTGACGGCAGACGAAATGCTGTTGTAAGTAGCAGTTTCGCCAATGTGGATCCTGCAATTGGCTTGGAAGCGCAAATAAAAGATGTTTTTTTTGTAAGAGGCGGCATTTCAAACTTTCAGAAAGCTCTTGCTGATGGCGATACCTTAAACCAAAAGAAAGTTTGGATTTATCAACCTGCAATTGGCGCCGGGTTTAAAATAAAAAATGTGAAAATTGATTATGCATTTACAAACCTCGCCAATCAATCGAACCCGCTTTATACTCACGTTTTTTCTTTAAGTTTTAATCTGGTTAAAAAAGAAAATTAATTCTAATTTCAGATGAAAAAAATTCTTGTTTTAATATTAATAATATTCTGCGGAGCAGAAGCAAATGCGCAACTGAATAATTCCTGGATTGACTACAGCAAAACATATTATAAATTTAAAATTGCTCAAGATACGTTGTGCAGAATTTATGGCAGCACTCTGGCTGCTAATGGAATGCAGAATATTCCTGTGCAGGATTTTCAACTCTGGCGCAATGGAAAAGAAGTTAGATTATATACTTCAGTTTCTTCAGGAACTCTTGGAAACAACGACTTCATTGAGTTTTGGGGAATGATGAATGATGGTGAGCCGGATAATCAACTTTACAGAAACCCTGATTTTCAACTTAATAAAAAGTATAGCCTTGAAACAGATACCGTTGCTTATTTTTTAACGGTTAACCCTGCGGGAAATAATTTACGTTTTGAAGATGCAGCAAACAATCCGCCCGGATCAATGCAGCCTGATGCATACTTTATGAGAACGGAAGACAAGTTTTATAAAAAACAGTTAAACCGTGGCCTGGCTTATGTTGTAGAGGAATATGTTTATTCTTCTGCCTATGATATTGGCGAAGGTTGGACCACCAGCGATCCTAATCCTTGCTGTGAACATTCGTGGAAATTTTTAAACCTGAATGTTTATAATACAGGACCGCAAAACAGTTTTTCTATTAAAGTAAATGCAACTGGAAATGCACCTAATAACGACAGGAATTTAAAGATCAGGCTATACGATAATGAAGTGTATAATCAACCGATGCCGGGTTTTTCCTACTTACGGGCACAAGTTGATAACCTGCCATTAACCATGCTTCAAAACTTGAATCAGGCAATGGTTTATGTTAACGGTACTTCAGCAAATACTAACGACCGGTTTAATGTTGCCAGCATAAGCATAACTTATCCTGCTAAATTTATTTTTAATAATCAGAAATTTTTTGAGTTTTCACTTCAGCCTTCAATTACAGGAAACTATTTAATAATAAGCAGTTTTAATTATGGAACAGTTGCCCCGGCACTTTATGATAAAACCACCGGGAAAAGGTATTTAGGCGACATTTCTCAGGCAGGGAAAGTAAAATTTGTGTTGCCCCCATCTACAGAAACAAGAAACTTTTTATTGGTAAGCCAAGATAATTACAGTCTTTCAATAAATAATCTTATTACAAGAAATTTTGTTGATTTTTCAAATACGGCAAATCAAGGTGATTACTTAATTATTACCAACAAAATATTATTTAATGATGGCAACGGAAATAATTATTGTGAAGATTACAGAGCTTATCGCAGTTCCGAACAAGGCGGAAACAATAATGCAAAAATTTATGAAATAGACGAACTTACAGATCAGTTTGCATTTGGTATAAAAAACCATCCCGGATCGGTAAGGGATTTTATAAGATACGCTAAGTCAAATTTTAGTGTTACTCCAAAATTTGCATTTATAATAGGCAGAGGTGTTACCTACCCTGAAGCACGCGCTAATGAAAGTAATCCAGTAATGCAGCAAATAGATCTTGTACCAACATTTGGATGGCCTGCATCCGATCATCTGTTAGTTTCTGAACCCGGCTTGGTGAAACCTCTTGTTTCGGTAGGGCGCCTTGCAGCAATATCTCCTGCCGATGTGAATGCTTATTTAAATAAAGTAAAAGAATATGAATACGCACAGCAAAACCCTCAGCCGGGAATTGCAGCTTCTGCCTGGATGAAAAACTTTTTACATGTTGCCGGAGGAAAAACTGTTCCTGAAAATGAAAGTTTTAAAGCATACATGAATGGCTATAAAGAAATTGCAGAAGATACTTTATTAGGCGCCCATGTTGAAACTTTTACAAAAACAAGCACCAGCACAGTGCAACAGGAAAACAATGAAAGAATACGCCAGTTGTTTAATACAGGCCTTGGTTTTATTGGTTATTTCGGCCATTCATCAGCAAATACATTTGAATTTAACCTAAGTGATCCAAACCAGTATGATAATGCGGGAAAGTATCCATTTTTTAATGTAAGCGGTTGCAGCGCAGGAAATTTCTATGTTTTCGATCCTCAAAGGATAAATGGTAATATGTCTATTTCAGAAAAATATGTTTTAACGCCAAATCGCGGTAGCATAGCATTTTTAGCAGATACACATTTTGGAATCCCACCATTTTTAAATTTTTACAACACATATTTCTATAAATTTTTCTCTTATGCCATGTATGGCAAATCTGTAGGAGAGCAAATTGATGAAGTTATTAACAGGCTTGGTGGCAGCAACCCCAATGTTGATTATCTATACAGGATTCACCTTGAAGAAATAGCATTGCATGGTGATCCTCAAATAAAAATCAACTATTCGCAAAAACCAGATTATGCAATTGAGGAGCCTTTGGTAAAAATTAGCCCTGCAGTTATTACTGTAGCCGATAATAGCTTTAACCTCAAAATAAATATGAAAAATATTGGTAAAGCTATTGATGATTCAATGCGGGTGACAGTAACCAGAAAACTACCAAATGAAACCGTTATTAATATTTATGATCAAAAAATTAAGGCAATATTAAATGAAGATTCACTTGAATTCAATATTGATATTAACCCTCTTGTTGACAAAGGAAGAAATACAATAACTGTTACTCTTGATTCTGATGATGAAATTGAAGAATTGTTTGAGTCAAATAATTCGGTAACAAAGGAGTTTTACATTTTTGAAGATGAAGTACGGCCTGTGTTTCCTTATGATTTTTCAATAATTAATTCCCGGATAAATAAATTTTATGCAAGCACTGCTAATGCAATGGCAGGTGTAAAAACCTATTTGATGGAAATTGATACAACAGAGAATTTTAATTCATCCGTAAAAAAGAATTACAGCATTTCCGGCCCCGGCGGCTTAGTAGAATTTTCTGCTCCCGATTTTTCATTAAATAGCAATACTGTTTATTACTGGCGAGTTGCAATTCAGCCTGAACAGGGTGCTGAAACTATATGGAACAATCATTCATTTGTTTACCTGCCGGCAAGCACAGAAGGTTATAATCAATCTCATTATTTTCAGCATTTAAAAAGTAAATATGAAGGAATAGTTTTGCGCTCTGACCGCACATTTGCTTTTGAACAAAGAAATAAAAACCTTACTATCAGAACCGGGCTTTATCCTTATTTTAATTACGACAGGATAAATGTTAACCTCGACTTTGAGCAACTTGAATATTACGGCTGCAAATATAACAGCCTTCAGTTTTATGTGTTCGACAGTGCTTCACTAACGCCATGGCGCAACCGAAACGTTAATGGATCCGGCCTGTATGGCAGTGCACAGGTTTGCCCGTCAAATTTGGGAACTAGTGACACATCGAGAATATTTTTTGAATTTCCTTACAATGATCCTCAGTTTAGGAAAAATGCAATGGATTTTATTGATGCTATTCCCGCAGGAAAATTTGTTGCAATAACAAATTATGGGAACAAGAATAACAATGCTTCTTTTATAGCACAATGGATGAACGATACGCTGGCATTGGGTTCCGGCAATTCTCTTTATCATAAGTTGAAATCAATCGGCTTTACAAAAATTGACAGTTTTACACGCAATGTCCCTTTCTTATACTTTTTCCAAAAGGAAATTCCTTCATACGCCCCAACCCAAGTTGTTGGTTTGAAAGATACGTCTTACATAGACAGAACATTCGTACTTAAAGGTTCAAGAACGGATGGCTATATTGAATCACCTGTTTTTGGACCGGTGAAAAGTTGGGATATGCTTCGCTGGAATGGCCATAATAATGATGTTGATCCATCTTTCGATACAATGAATATACAGATATATGGAGTAAAACAAAATGGCCAGGCAGATCTGCTTACAACAGTATATGAGGCTCGAGATACTTCAATTAATTTTATTGATGCAGATGTTTATCCTTATGTAAAATTAAGATTGAACAGTTCAGACAAAATAAATGTAACCCCTTACCAGCTTGATTTCTGGAGGGTTAACGGAAGTTTTGTCCCCGAGGGTGCGGTGGCTCCGGGAATTTTATTCCAAATGGCCGATTCGGTTGAACAAGGTACTCCTATTGAATTTGCACTTGCATTTAAAAATGTTAGCCAAACTTCTTTCGATAGTATGATGAAGGTAAGATTTGTGATTACTGATAGAAATAATGAGCAGCATGAAATCAACATTCCGCCGAGAAAAATAATAACTGCCGGAGATACTCTAACATTAAGGTATGCAATTCCAAGTGAAATGTATGCAGGAATGAATACTTTATTTGTTGAATTTAATCCTGCTAACGATCAGCGTGAGCAATTTCATTTTAATAATATACTTTATAAAACTTTTTATGTAAAAGAAGATAAAGTAAATCCTTTGCTTGATATAACTTTCGACGGAGTCCATATTCTTAACCGCGACATCGTTTCATCAAAACCATCAATAATTATTAATCTAAAAGATGAGAACCGGTTTTTGCTTTTAAAAGATACTTCTCTCATAAAAGTATTTGTTCGTTTTCCAAACGAAAGCAC
>JAFDXB010000028.1 GCA_018268175.1 Bacteroidota bacterium
GACTTTTTATATTGATACTGCTCCCATGAAAAACGGGGCATTTTATTCTCTGTGTAAATATTTACTTTGGTATCTCTGTCGTCAATAATATCATTTCCTTTACTGTCGTAAATTTTAGTTTGCTTTCCGGAGCTTTTTACATTAGAAGAAATATTATAAATGTCTTTATCAGCACCGCCGATAAGCCTGATTTTAATTCCTTTGCGGGTGTTGCCTTCAACTACATATTTATCATTACCATCAATTCCGAAAATTCTTAATTCTTTTGTTTGCCGGTTATTAAACACTCGTGAATAAACGAGTTCATTGGTATCTTTTATTTTATAAACCTTCACTTCGGTTAAAGTATCATTAAGGCGGTTTATTTTAAAAAGCTCTTTCTTCTTACTTCCGGCAATTGAAACCATTTCATTTACCTGTTTAAAATATTTCCCGGCATATTTGGGAAGGTCATTTCTTCTTGCTTTGATTTTTTCAGCTATTTCTTTTCCTGAAATGTTATATACTTCAGGAGGCAGTTGTTTTACTGCATCATCAATAATTTCATCTGATAGGCGGTATTTAATATCATTTGCAATATCAAGCCAGTCAGAAAATGTAAGTTCATTTAGAAAAAAATGATCAAGATTTCTTGCTGTGAAATTATAATGATATAAATCTTTTATTTTGTAATTAAAAGTTTGAAGATGTTTGGCATGAACTGCAGGGATTAAAATTTTAAGTAAAATTCCATCAAACTTTGTATAAGCCTGGTCTCTGTCGCGAGGGATTGGTTTATATAAAGTGTTGCCATCTTTTTTAAATTCTGCCCAACGCCATTGGTCATCATGGCGTCCCCAATCTCCAATAAGCATATCAAATAATCTTGAACGCAGAAATAATTTCTGATCAATTCTGTTATCAGCGTCTTTTAAATATTTCTCATATAGTTTTTCTGTGCCTATAATATTTGATGCATTGGCGAAATTATCAGCGGTTGTCCAGTCTTCATCCGGCCGTTGTTCAAACAAATAAAGTTTATCTCCGAAACTGTCGTTGAATTCACCGAGATTTTTTTGCTTAGGTATGTAATAAATTTTCGGTTTTGTATGAAGTATTCCTGCCGCTTCGGCAAGAGGAGCAATTGTTACCGCAGCATACGGATTGGCAATTGTAACCTGGTCGTCAATCACATCTTCTATAAAAGTACCTTGTGCTATTTCCGGCAATGCCTTGCCGAAAGTTTTATCAATGCTTCTTAAAACATATTCTCTGTTGTTTTTATCGTGCAAGCGCAAAGATTTGCTTTGCCTTCCGCCACCGGCTTTATAAGGGATAAGCCCTCCGGCAAGAGTGTCTAAATATGCAATTTTAAATTTTACAGGTGTATGCCATTCTTTTCGGTAGTGTTCACCAAAAAAAAGTTTATAGAAAGAACTTTTATTATATCTTTCAGAAGCCTTGAGTGTAATAGAATCATTCTGCTGTGCCATAACTGCTGCAGGCAGAATTAAAATTATAAAGAATAGATAACCGGAAAATTTCATCTTGTAATAGAAAATTAAAACCGTGCCACACTTCAGGATGAAAAAATTACATTTCGGGTTATTTATGGATCAACTTATGAAAAGTTACCTTCTTTTTGCTAAACAAAGGTTGTAGATATGAGCGAAAATAAATTAAGAATATTTGGCCCTCTTTATCTGTTTATTTTTCTTTTGATATTTTTTTATGGCATGTTCATAAAAGATATACTAACAGCAGTTGTAGGCATTAGCATATCAGCATTTTATGCAATACTTGCCTGGGAAACAAATTTTTGGGTTATCTATTTTGCCCGTAACAGAAAGCCGGGCATAAGCAATACCAAGCAAAGGCTTTTACTGAATTTAGCAACAGGTTTACCGGTGATTCTTTTGGTAAGTTTAGTTGATCATTGGTTCACCTATCAAATTGGATTGTATAAAAGTTTTAAATGGTACGATTATGTTTTTATTGCCGGGCTTAATATTATGTGTTCTTTGATTATAACAGGCATTTACGAAGGCTTTTATTATGTAAAAAATTGGAGAGCTGTAAAACAAGAGGCGGAAGAGATAAAAAGAATAAATCTTACAAATCAATTTCAATTATTAAAGGAACAGGTAAAACCTCATTTTTTATTCAACAGTTTAAATACTCTTATTTCATTAATAAGTTCTGAGCCTCAGTTAGCAATAAAATTTACACAGGAATTATCTTCTGTTTACAGATATTTATTGCGTAAGAATTTGAGTGAATTATCAACAGTTAAAGAAGAACTGGAATTTATTAATTTGTATGTATCAATGATGCAGACAAGGTTTGGAGATGCATTTACAGTTATAATGGAGATTAATGAAAATGATATGGATAGAATGCTTCCTCCATTTGTTCTGCAATTATTAGTGGAAAATGCAATCAAGCATAATGTAGTTACTCGGTCGAAACCTTTGGTAATATGCATTGAAAGCTTTGGCGAAAATATTATTGTATCAAACAACCTGCAAAAAAGAAAGCAGGAGGAATACTCAGAAAAGACAGGCCTGCTAAATTTGATTGAGAGATACAGGCTTTTAAAAAAGGATCATCTGCTTGAAATATCGGAAGGAGATAATAAATTTTCAGTTTCATTGCCATTACTGGGAATTACACAAAATATATTAACTGAATAAATTTTTATAATGAAAGTTGCAATAATTGAAGATGAGGTGCTTGCTGTTGAACGATTTAAAAAAGTTCTGAATGAAGTTGTTGATGTGGATATTGAAAACGTACTCGACTCAGTTGAGAGTTCAGTGGAATATTTAAAAACAAATCCTCAACTTGATTTGCTGTTTATGGATATTCAACTCGGAGATGGAAGAAGTTTTGAAATTTTGGATCAGGTGGAAGTTAAGTGCCCCATTATTTTTACAACAGCTTTTGATGAATATGCGGTAAAGGCATTTAAATATAATAGCATAGACTATTTATTGAAGCCTGTTAGAAAGGAGGAATTACATTCGGCAATTGAAAAATTTAAAAAAGGTAATAAGTTGGGAAATGTTAGAGACATCAAAGAATTGTTATTGGAAATGTTTCATTCTTCCGGAAACTATAAGGATAGATTTTTAGTAAAGCAGGGAACAAAATACCTCTCAATTAATGCCTCGGAAGTTGCACACATTTTTACGCGAGAAAGGTTATTGTTTTTAAAAACTTTTGATAATAAGGATTATATGATAGATGGTAATTTAGACGAACTGGAGAAGGATTTAAACCCCGAAAAATTTTTCAGGGCAAACAGGCAATTTATTGTGAGCCATCGTTCGGTACATCAGGCTTTTGCCTGGTTTGACGGCAAAATGAAATTATCATTAATTCCGGAATCGTATGAAGATATAGTAATATCAAGATTAAAAGCGGGTGAATTTAAAAAGTGGTTAGGAAAATAATTTTAAATTTTACTGTGTAATACTGAAATTAAAGGTTAATAATATGTATTAATGTAAATCAATTATAATTAAAATTTTATGAAGGCTTTAAAAATTTCGGCAATTGTTTTAGGGATAATAGTTATTGGAATTGCCGTTGCAGGGCTTTACATTTCAAAGGCTTTACCCAATACCGGCCCTGCAGAAAAATTAATAGTTGAGATAACACCCGCAAGAGTGGAAAGAGGGAAATATTTAGCTAACCATGTTACAGTGTGCATGGATTGCCATAGTAAACGAGATTGGACGAAGTATTCCGGTCCTATAGAAGGGAATTTTGGTGGAGGAGGAGAACTGTTCGGTAAAGATTTTGGTTTTCCGGGCAATATTTATGCTTCAAATATTTCACCATATAATTTAGGGGCGTGGACGGACGGTGAAATTTTGAGAGCAATAACTACAGGTGTGAGAAATGACGGTTCTGCCTTGTTTCCAATAATGGGTTATCATCGTTTTGGCAAAATGGACAGGGAGGACGTTTTAAGCATTATTGCATATATACGAACTATTCCATCGGTTGAAAATAAAGTACCTGCCACCTCTCTTGATTTTCCGGTAAATTTAATTGTAAACACTATGCCTGAAAAAGCAGAATTTTCTAAAATTCCTGAA
>JAFDXB010000029.1 GCA_018268175.1 Bacteroidota bacterium
AAAGCTACTATTGATACTTTTGGACTGAAAGTGAAAACTCCTAAAAAGAGATGGTACCTTTTTGAAAAGTAAAAAAATAATAGACACCGTGAGTGTTGGATTTTGGATTTTTGATTTCTTGATTTTTTGATTTCTTGATTTCTTGATTTCTTGATTTTTGATTTTCTTAATCTCACAATCTAAAATCGTCAATCTAAAATCTAAAATCTAAAATCGTAAATCTAAAATCGTCAATCTAAAATCGTCAATCGAAAATCATAAATCTAAAATCGTCAATCTAAAATCTCACAATCTAAAATCGTCAATCGAAAATCTAAAATCTAAAATCTAAAATCCCCAATGAACTTAATTCCTCAAAACATTTACAAGAATAATCTTTAAAATTTGCTTTAACCTTTTGATCCCTGAAAGAGATGCGCTTTGTTCCTTTGCCGCTAAAAAAATTGATTTTATTTCGGGTATAATTTTTAAAGCTTTTTGAATTTCAGCGCTGTTTGATTTTTCGGCAGATGCAATTTTCTTTTTAATAAAATACATTACCATAGGCTTGATAATTAAAAGATAAATAGCAATAACTAAAATAAAGCGGATTACAATTTTAAGAATGAATTCACTTTCTAAAAATTTCTCTGAACCATAGGAATATACGGCCGCTAAAATTATCATTATAAGAAAGGGATATAAAAAGAATAGCTTAAACTTTTTCTTTTTGCGCTTCTTTGGCAAAATTTCAGTTGCCGGCAACATCGCAGGAATGAGTGATTTATCATTTTTCCACTCTTCGGTCTTTTTAAAAATGTAATAGCCATAATATCCTGCACCGGCGCCCGCTACTGCATGAATTATTAAATAAATTACTGCTAATGTCAAGCTTATATTATATTCATATTTATTTCCAAGAAGTTTATTAAGGTAAACATCCAGTGCTTTCCAAAAAGAATTTTCGTATAGCAACATTAATACAAGTAAACGCTGTAAGGCTGATTCAACAAGAGCAAATATTCCTAACATAACTGCTCCCGCAGAAATAAATTTTTTGTTCCATAAAAATAAACGGCCGCACAAACCCTGAAACAAAACTGCAATATATGCTGTTGGAGGACTATAAGGGCTTAGCAAAAATTTTATTACAATTACTATTACTGTTGCCTTTAAAATGTTGCTTGCACCACATGTTGAAGCAATTAAAATTATGCAGAACACTGAAAGAGTACTCACAAGTAATCCTGCAAAAGGAATTTTTGTGAGATGTAAAATTCCTCCGGCAAATGCTTCGCAGAATGACCACAATGCTACCAGCCTGTAAAAATATTTGGAATTAGAAGAATTTGAATAATTCAACATTTAATTTTTGTTTAACTTTAATGCTTAACATTTTTTGTTTTGATACAGTTTATATTAAATGAGAGGCTTATTCAAACTGAGGTTTCTCCGGGGATGACACTATTGGATTTTATCAGGTATGAAAAACATTTAACAGGCACAAAGATAGGATGCAGGGAAGGAGATTGCGGCGCATGCACAATTTTAGTTGGAGATTTTTTAAATGATGAAATTAATTATTCCTCCGTAACATCCTGCCTCATGGCAATTGGTAATGCACATGGAAAACACATTGTAACAATTGAAGGTTTAAATATTGAGGGATTAAATGCTGTTCAAAATGCATTTGCAGAAGAAGGTGCCACTCAATGTGGCTTTTGCACTCCGGGGTTTATAGTTTCCCTTTGCGGATTGAGTTTTAAAGACTCACAATCTTTTTCAGATGCCATAGATGCAATGAACGGAAATATCTGCAGGTGCACCGGATATAAATCAATTGAACGTGCCGGTGAAAAAGTTGCAGAAATTTTTACAAAGCGAGGCAGCTCCGATAAAATTGATTTTGCAGTAAACAATAAAATTATTCCTGCTTATTTTCAAAATATTTCAGCGTGGCTTAAAAAACTTCAGTCCGAAATAAAACGGGAAATATTTACTGAAGCGCCGGAAGTTATATTAAGCGGCGGTACCGACATTTATGTTCAACAGCATGATACTATTGATGAAAAACAAATAAGTTTTATCTCCGGCAGAAAACTCTCAAATCTTATAGAACGCAATGGTGAGTACTGTTACATCAGTGCAGCGGCAACAGTTACTGATATTGCCAATTCTAAAATAATCCAAAAAACTTTCCCTGAACTATCACATTACATCAAACTTGTTTCATCAACTCAAATCAGAAACATGGCAACCCTAGCCGGGAATTTTGTAAACGCATCTCCAATAGGTGATTTTTCAATTTTCTTTCTTGCTCTTGATGCTTCTATTGTTCTAACTGATGGAAATTCAGAACGCGAAATTCCATTGCGTAATTTTTATTTAGGATATAAAATTTTGGATAAAAGACCGGGTGAACACATTTTGAAAATAAAATTCAGATTGTCTGAAGACGAACTTTTTAATTTCGAAAAGGTAAGTAAACGGACAAATCTTGATATTGCGAGTGTAAATTCTGCAATACATTTAAAGATGGATGAACAGGATATTGTTGAAGCATCTATATCTGCCGGAGGCGTTGGCCCTGTGCCGAAATTTCTTGAAAAAACAAGTGCATTTCTTTCAGGAAAAAAAGTTTCTGCAAGCCTTATAGATAGTGCAATTAAAATTGCAGATGATGAAATTTCACCTATTAGCGATGCAAGGGGAACTGAGGAATATAAAAGGTTGCTCCTTTCACAGCTTATTAAAGCACATTTCATAAAATTATTTCCAAACCTGCCCTTACAAAAATTTTCATAATTAATGCATAATATAGATTCATATAGTCATTTACGTGGTGAATCAATTTATCTTGATGATATTCCTGAACTTAGTGGAACACTGTACGGTGCAGCATTTGGTTCAAATGTAGCTCATGGAAAAATTACAAATCTTGATTTAGAAGCGGCTCAAAACCTACCAGGTGTCGTTCGTATTTTTACATATAAAGACATTCCGGGTGAAAACCAAATTGGCGGTATTGTTCCCGATGAACCATTGTTTGCAGAAGATAAAGTTGACTTTGAAGGAATGCCCGTTGCATTTGTTGTTGCTGAATCGAAAAAAATTGCACAGAAAGCAGTTAAACTAATAAAACTTTCAACGGAGCCGTTAGAAATTATTACTTGCCCCCGAAAAGCAAAAGAGATAGGTTCACTAATTGTTCCGCCACGAACTTTTAAAACAGGAAATACCGAAGATGCATTCAGAAAATGTAAATATATTTTTGAAGGCATCGCCGAAACAAACGGTCAGGAACATTTGTATATTGAAACACAAGGCGCTTATTCTATTCCCGCTGAAAATAACAGTATTAAAGTTTATTCCTCAACACAGGGGCCTACCGCTGTTCAGCGCCATATGGCTGCTGTTTTAGGTATTCCAATGCACAGAATTGAAGTTGATGTAACCCGCCTTGGCGGCGGATTTGGTGGAAAGGAAGATCAGGCAACGGTGTGGGCGATACTTTGCGCTTTGGCAACCCATCATTTAAAGAGGCCGGTTAAATATTCTTTAGATCGAATGGAAGATATGAGAATGTCGGGCAAGAGAAACCCTTATACTTCTGACTATAAAATTGGACTTGATGAAAATTTAAAAATATTAAGTTATGAAGTTTCATTTTACCAAAATGCAGGAGCAACTGCAGATCTTTCACCCGCTGTACTTGAACGTTCATTGTTCCATTGCACAAATGCATATTACGTTCCTAATGTAGTGGCAACTGCATATTCATGCCGCACTAACTTAATACCAAACACTGCATTCAGGGGTTTTGGCGGGCCGCAAGGTATGTTTGTAATTGAAAGCGCAATTGCAAAAGCTGCTGAAGAACTTGGCGTAAATGCCTGGGAAATTCAGCGGGTAAACCTTTTGAAAACTAATGATGAAATGGTGTATGGACAAAAGGTTGTAAGCGAAGCAATTAGTTGTTGGGACAAACTTGATGAAGAATTTGACCCACAAAATATTCATAATGACGTTGCAATTTTTAATGCATCGAATCATCTTTTTAAAAAAGGAATTTCTTATATGCCGATTTGTTTTGGTATTTCATTCACCAAAATTTTAATGAATCAGGCGCGGGCCCTTGTTCATATTTATATGGATGGCAGCATAAATGTAACTACCGGCGCGATTGAAATGGGGCAAGGCGTAAATACAAAAATGCTTCAGGTTGCAGCAAAAACATTTTCTGTAAATGCAGGCAAAATAAAAGTATCGTCAACAAATACATATAAAATTGCAAACACTTCACCTTCCGCTGCAAGCGCAACAGCAGACCTAAATGGCAGAGCAGTGCAGGTTGCTTGTGAAGCTATTCTTACAAGGTTAAAAACTTTTGCAGCTAAACTTTTAAGCGAAAATGAAAACAGAATAAGCATCCGCGATGAAGTTGTTTATGTAAAAGATTCAATGACTGATTTAAAATGGAATGACCTTATTATACAAGCATATCTGCAACGAATAAATCTAAGCGAACACGGACACTATGCAACTCCGGTTGTGAATTTCGACCCTTCTATTGAAAAAGGCCATCCATTTGCATATCATGTTTTTGGTACAGCATTAACTGTTGTAAAACTTGATTGCCTTAGAGGGACTTATGAAATTGAAGCAGTAAAAGTTGTGCATGATTTTGGAACATCAATGAATACAATAATTGATAAAGGGCAAATTGAAGGAGGAATAGTTCAGGGAATTGGGTGGATGACAATGGAAGAAATTGTTTATGATAATAATGGTAAACTTAGAAGTAATGCATTATCTACATATAAAGTTCCGGATATTTATTCTGCACCAAAATTGATTGATATTGTATTCTATAAAAGCGAAGCAGAAAACCTTGCAATATTTAATTCAAAAGCAGTAGGAGAGCCGCCTTTAATGTATGGTATTGGAACTTACTTCGCATTAAGAAATGCAGTTAAAGCATTCAATCCCGAAAGTAAAATTGGTTTCTCATCTCCGCTCACACCTGAAAAAGCATTGTTAGGATTATATAAAAAATAATGAATAACCAATATAGCATTTTTAGCAGGCGGTGCTTTATAAATAATAAATTAATACCGGCAACAATTTTTGTTGAAGATGGCAAAATCAGCAATATAAAATATGTACAATATTCCGGCGCTGCTAATTATGGAAATAACATAATTATGCCGGGAGTTATTGATATACATGTGCATGTAAATGAACCCGGCAGAACAGATTGGGAAGGGTTTGAAACTGCAACAAAAGCAGCAGCAAAAGGTGGAGTAACAACAATTGTTGATATGCCTCTAAACTCTTCTCCAGTAACTGTTTCAGAAGAATCATTTAATCAAAAACTGGAAGCATCGAAAGGAAAACTAAATGTAAACTGTGGTTTTTATGGAGGCTTGGTTCCGGGAAAACTTAATTACCTTATCGGCCTTATGGATAAGGGAATTCTGGGAGTAAAATGTTTTTTAACTCATTCAGGAATTGATGAATTTCCGAATGTAACTGAAAAGGATCTTGAGGAGGCTATGCCCATTATAAAGCTTTATGGTTTGCCATTGCTTGTGCATTGCGAACTTTCAAAAGAAAACTCTTTTACAGAGCCACATAGCTATAAAAAATATCTGCAAAGCAGGCCGGATGATTGGGAAACATCTGCAATAAAATTAATGGTAAACTTGTGCAGAAAATATAAGTGCCATGTACATATTGTGCATGTAAGTTCAGCTCAAAGTTTGCCTTTAATCAGGGCTGCTAAAGCAGAAGGGTTGCCACTTACAGCCGAAACATGCCCACATTACATTTATTTTAGTGCAGAAGAAATACCTGATGGGCAACCCGTATTTAAGTGTGCTCCACCAATCAGGAGTAAAAATAATAATGATGCTCTGAAGCAAGCTCTTGTAGATGGCACTCTTGATCTTATTGCATCCGATCATTCGCCGGCGCCACCATCTATTAAAATGATCAGTGAAAAGAACCTTGCAAAGGCATGGGGCGGCATTGCAGGCTTGCAATTTTTGCTGAATGCATCTTATTCAGCAATGAGAGATTTGCTACCAATTGAAAAATTTATTCCACTCCTCACTTCTCACCCGGCAAAAATATTAGGAATAGAGTCTAAAGGTGTTTTATCTGAAGGTGCTGATGCAGATATTGTAATTTGGAATGATGAAGAAAATACTTTTGTAACCGAAGAAACTATAATGCATAAATATTCTGCAAGTCCATTTAATAATTGTAATTTTTCAGGCAGGATATTATGCTCCATTGTAAATGGAGAAGTAGTTTATGAAAATGGAAATTTTTTAAATTTTAATAAAGGAAAATGGTTAATGAAAAAGTAAAAGAAATTGAAAAGGAAGCTCCAGATTTTACAAATTATATAGACCTTGCCGCTGAAAGGCTTGGTGGCAAAGCATTATATGTGACAGATGATTTCTTCGCTGAAAAAGAAAATTTGCTAAAACCCGGGAGAGGTGTTTTTATTGCAGACAAATTTACCGACAGAGGAAAATGGATGGACGGCTGGGAAAGCCGCCGCAAAAGAGTTGAAGGTCATGACTGGTGTGTTATTAAATTAGCTTCTTCCGGCATAATACATGGCTTCGATATAGACACAAATTTCTTTCTTGGTAATCATCCTCCTTTCGCATCTGTTGAGGCTGCATTGATTAACGACGATTCTCAAATAAATGATTGGGATAAGGATGTTAAGTGGATCACTGTGTTAAACAAAAGTAGTTTAGATGCAGGCAGCCACAATTATTTTAAATCTGATGATAAAAATATATATTCCCATGTACGGTTGCACATTTACCCTGACGGCGGCGTTGCCAGATTTAGGGTGTATGGTGAAGTGAACAAACAATGGGAACTTGTGAGTGAAAATGAAACTGTTGATTTATGTTATGCATTAAATGGCGGAAAAGCAATTGGTTGCAATGATATGTTCTTTAGTTCCATGGATAATCTCCTCATGCCGGGAAAAGGAATTAATATGGGAGATGGTTGGGAAACCAAACGCAACAGAACTCCCGGTAATTTTGATTGGGTAATTATAAGGTTAGGAACAACAGGAAAAATTTCAAATGTAATGATAGATACACATCATTTTAAAGGGAATTATCCTGATTCTTTTTCACTTGAATGCTGTATGGCAAAATCAGATGAAGAAGTTTTGTCAAATAAAGTGGAATGGCATTCTTTAATTGAAAAAGAAAAACTGTCTGCCCACAATGAGCATAGCTATTCTCCATCTAAAATTATCTGCGCTAGCCATGTAAGATTGAAAATTTTTCCTGATGGTGGCGTAAGCAGGCTTCGTTTACAAGGAAATAAATGCTAATGCCACTAACATTTTTTATACTTACATTCTGCATTCTTGTTTTGCTTGTGGTTATGAGCTATAAAATAAGAAGTTTTAAAATTTCTAGGGAAGAATACTTTAGGGAATTTGGGGAAGAAGATCCAAAAAAATCAAATATATCTACCGCCCGGAATAATGTCTATGCACTTATTGTTATTACTTCTGCAGCACTGATATTTTCTCTTTATATAATTGTAAAGGATACAATTTATGCCGGGCACCTTATGGAGTGGCTTAACATTGTTGTAAGGCTATTGCATATCACTTTTGGCATTGCCTGGATTGGCGCCTCATTTTATTTTGTTTTTCTTGAAAATGCATTGAACCGAACTGAAAATGTACGAGAAGAACTGGCAGGTAATCTATGGGCAGTTCACGGTGGAGGATTTTATTATCTTGAGAAATATAAAATTGCTCCATCTCAAATTCCAAAACATCTTCATTGGTTTAAATACGAGGCGTATTTTACCTGGCTTTCGGGTTTCTGCCTTTTGTTTATAGTTTATTATTTCAATGCTTCAGCAATGCTGATAGATAAACAAGTTTTGGATATATCTCCTTTGGCAGGAATAATTATTGGGGTTGGTTCATTTATTCTTGCATGGTTTATTTATGATTTAATGTGCAAGTCGCCTCTCAAAAAAAACATTGTTTTATTTTCAGTAACAGGTCTTATTATCGCAACGGCTTTTGCATTTGGTTATAGCCATATTTTCAGCGGCAGGGCAGCTTTCATACATTTTGGTGCAATGCTTGGAAGTATAATGGCTGCAAATGTTTTCTTCGTTATTATTCCTTCGCAAAAGGCTATGGTAAAAGCGGCAAAGGATGGAAAATTCCTAGATCCGCAACTTGGAAAAAATGCTTTGATGAGATCGCTGCATAACAACTATTTTACATTGCCGGTTCTCTTTGTTATGGTGAGTAATCATTTTCCATCCACCTTCGGTAACAAGTATTCCTGGATTATTTTAATAATAATTACCATCGGCACAGCCGGGATTAAACATTGGCTCAACCTTCGCGAAAAGGGAAAGTTATCAATATGGATACTGCCTTCATCTATTGTAATATTACTTGCTGCTGCATTTCTTTCAGCACCAAAAAGCAATAATGCTAAATGTGAAAGCACAGTTTCGGAAACCGAAGTTTATGCAATAATTCAAAACAGATGCATTTCATGTCATTCTGATAAACCAACTGATCCGGCATATACAGCTCCGCCAAACGGAATTGCATACCGAAATATTAATGATGTAATTAAATTAAAAGATAGAATTTTGCAAAGAGTAGTTATAACACACACAATGCCGCAAAATAATAAAACCAATATGACAGAGGAAGAGAGGAATATTATTAAATGCTGGATTGAACAATCTAAATAAACTCCTTATGATCAGTTTCGAAAAATTCAACAACGGCACTACAAAAAAAGCATCTGAATTATTAAAGGAATGTTGTGGTTCAAATAGATGGATATCTTTTGTTCTGAAAAAATTTCCATTCGATTCTCATACAAAAATGTTGCATACCATGGAACATGCCTGGTATAACGAATGCAATAAAACCGACTGGCAGGAAGCTTTTTTGCATCATCCTAAAATAGGAGATTTAGAAACTTTAGAAAAAAAATTCAGCGCTTCACCTGCAAGCAATGAACAAAAGGGTGTTGATCAATCATCAAAAGATGTATTGAAAAAACTTGCTAAACTTAACAAAGAATATGAAGATAAATTTGGGTTTATATTCATTGTGTATGCAAGTGGTAAGTCGGCAGAAGAAATGCTTACTATTCTGAAAAACAGATTAGGCAACACTTTGGAAAATGAATTAAGAATAGCGATGGGAGAGCAATACAAGATTACTTTAAACAGATTGCAGCAATACATTGATGGATTCAAATTTGACCAAAGCCAGGTTACTACTCATGTTTTAAATACCTCAGAAGGTGTTCCCGGAAAAAATATTCACATAGTTTTTATGGAATTTAAAAACGACAAATGGCTATGCATCTCATCCGGAATTACAAATACAGATGGTAGAATTTCAAATTTGCTTCCTCCCGGCAGGAAACTTCCGGATGGAATTTATAAAATGATAATAGACACACAATCTTATTTTAAAAAGAAGAAAATTGCAACATTTTATCCTTCAGTTGAGATACAATTTTTTATAAACAACGACAATCATTACCACATCCCATTATTAATAAGCCCATTTGGTTATACCACTTACAGAGGCAGTTAAATTAATTATATGCATACAACAATTTCATCTAAAAAAAGGAAAGACGTTTTTGATAAATTAAAAAAAGCAAACCAAAAATTTCAAAAAATATATCCCGGTGACCGTTCTGAAAGGCAAGCGGTTCATACGGTTTATGGCGGAGCAAATCTTTTTAAGGCTGATTCTGCAGCTGTTCTGGGGCAGCGTGCACTTGAAGGCTTTAAAACTTATGCTCCCGATTTTGTAGAATTTGGCCGGGTGTTTGGCCTTGAAGGTATTTCACGAATTAATAATGCAAACGACAAAGAGGCTTCTGATGAGTATTTATCTTTAAGTAATGAACATAAAAAATTTCATCCGCTTCACCTTTCCTATGAAGTATATAATAAAGTAATTAAGAAACTAGAAAAGGAAGCTATTGAAGATTTCAGGATTGACTTTGAAGATGGCTATGGTAACAGAAGTAATGAAGAGGAAGATCAAACTGCAAAGTTGGCTGCTGAAGAGGTAGCAATAGGCATGGAGAACAAATCACTGCCGCCTTTTATCGGTATCAGGATTAAACCTTTTACCGAAGAAATGAAGGAAAGAGGGCTACGTACTCTTGATATTTTTCTTACTAACCTTTTGAAACAAACGAAGGGTAAACTTCCTGATAACTTTGTTGTTATGCTTCCTAAAGTAACAATCCCTGAACAGGTAGAAGCTCTGATAGAATTCTTTGAGATAATTGAAGATGAACTTGATTTAAAGAAAGGCATTCTTAAAATGGAAATGATGGTGGAAACCACTCAATCTATAATGGATGATAATGGTAAAAACCCGTTAATGCAATTTATACGTGCATCAAAAGGCAGATGTATTGCAACACATTTTGGAACTTACGATTACACGGCTTCATGCAATATAACAGCACGTTATCAGGAAATGGATCATCCGGTTTGCGATTTTGCACATCACATGACTAAGGTTGCACTTGCTCATACAGGGGTTTGGCTTTCAGACGGTGCAACCAACACTATGCCTATCGGCCCTCACCGTGGCGATAATCTTTCTGAAGAACAAAAAAGAGAAAACAAAGAAGTAGTACATCGTGCATGGAAAAAAGGATATGATCATATAAGGCATTCCCTTTGGAATGGCTTTTATCAAGGCTGGGACCTTAACCCTGCACAACTTCCTATGCGCTACACAGCAGTGTTTGCATTCTTTCTTGAAAGTTATGATCAGGCAGTGGACCGTTTAAAAACATTTGTTGAAAAGGCAGCAAGGGCAACGCTTATAGGCGATGTATTTGATGATGCCGCAACAGGGCAGGGATTATTAAATTATTTTTTAAGGGCATTAAATTCCGGAGCCATTAATGAAGAAGATGTGTTAGCAACCGGTTTAACTCTTGAAGAAATAAGAACCCGTTCATTTAAAAAAATCCTGGAAAACAGAGCCAAGAAATGATCTGGAAATTTATTCTGGAAAAATTTGCCGAGCAAAAAAGAGTAGCTCTTTTACTTGTACTTGAAAGTTTAGGCAGTTCGCCCGGCAGGCAGGGATTTAAAATGGCTGTAAGCAGTGATGGTGATATGAACGGTTCTGTTGGAGGCGGTATAATGGAACACAAATTTGTGCAACTAATTAAAAACCGTTTTGAAACTAACAGTAATCTGGAAACGAAAGTTCACCGACAGGTTCATAAACCCGGAGTAAGTGATAAAAGCGGAATGATATGCTCAGGTGAACAAACATTATTCGTTTATGAAGTAACCGAAGATGATATTGGGGCAATACAAAAAATTGCTGATGCCTTTAAGTTTAATTACCGTAACATAATTGAGATTTCCAATAAAGGAATTTCTTTTTCAGAAATTAAACCAGATTTTGATTTTTATACTGAAAAGGATGATGACTCTTTCATTTACCGAGAACAAACAGGCTTTAAAAATGAAATACATATTATTGGTGGAGGCCATTGCAGCCTTGCACTTTCGGAATTGATGAGCAAAATGGATTTTTATATATCTGTATATGATGACCGCCCGGACTTGAATACATTAGTTCAAAACAACTTTGCACATTCAATTAAAATTCTCAATAGTTATGATGACCT
>JAFDXB010000002.1 GCA_018268175.1 Bacteroidota bacterium
GTACCTGAAGTAACATTTATTGTTGCTGAACCTACATAGTTGTTAGAACAATCTGCCGTTACAATATTTGTTGTTGCAGAAAGAAGTGCATCTCTTATAACGTTTACGGTATCAACATAAGTTACTGTTTGGTTAGGATCATTAAATTGAGCGTAAGTTGTTCTAACAAAATACTGAACAGACGTTGTAGGACAAACGTTGGGGAAACTCAATTCAAGAGTATTGTTTGGCCCCGGAGTAGCAGTTCCTGTGGAAATAACAGTTCCGGCAGCATTTACAAGTTCCGCAGAGCGGAATAAAGATGCACCTTCAGTAGGAATGAAGCGCCATTTTTCGTTCATGCCAATTGATCCCCACGGATCATCTGTGGCAGCACGACCCGGAGCTATAATGCTTTTGGTTCTGTTGTAATCTTGTAAACCAACCATTGCATGGCCATCATTCCAGGTAGTACAAATTTGTTTATCCTGAATATAAACTTCAATAATTCCACTTCCTTCATATAGAGCAATCTGATGTGTGTTTTGATACAAAGAAGTACAGTTAAATAATGGAATTTTATACCAGCTTGCTACAAAAACGCGGTTTGGAGCAGTTCCATAAACGTCGTATTTCAACCTTCTCGTTGGAGAAGTAGTGGTAGTTGGATTTATATCGTGGTAAGGCCCCATAATTAAAGCCCTGTCGTACAAGTCGCTAGGCAAATCTACACCTGTTCCGGTGGTTGCACTTAATGTAGTTCCATTTGTACTTAATATTCCATAATGGCTGAACTGATTAGCGAGTGTAACATCAAAGCTAATAATTCCATTTCCGCTTATTACAATTTGTGAAAAATCAATTCCGTAAAATGAAAATGTAAACGGCAAATCAATTACCTGTGAATAGCGGTCATCTGCAGAAATATTTGTTGAAGAACCCGGCACTTGAGGGTTAATAATTTGGTTAAAGCAACCAACGCCTTGTCCGGCAAGTTTATTAACAACATAATCATTAGAAGACCCCTTTGCATCAGGAACTTTATGAATTAAAGTAAAGCATTGCGTTGAGCAGCTTACCGTTGTATCGCGAGTGCAATTCAACGATGTATTTTGCGCCCCGGCCTGATTAAATCCGAAGGCTGCAATCAGGATAAAAAATATCCGGTAGAATTTTTTCATAATATCAATTGCTAGTGTTAATTAAAATTTTGATGTATTATTATTTTTTGAACCCAACCTGAAGCCCGATTTCATGGGCGCCGGAACCTGCGGTGAAAACACCTATTGGAGTAACATAATAATCATAAGAATAAGTAAGGCCAACTCTTTTAAATAATTTAAATCCTGCCTGCAGAACCCAAGCTTGTTCTACTCTCCAATTCAATCCCCACCACACTTTATCCTGGTAATCGAGTTTGGCTCCAAATTCATACTCAGATGGCGAATTTTCAATTACTCTTGCCATAGCATTTGGAATAATATAAATATCAGAACCGGTATTCCATTTATAGCTCGCCATAAAATTAAAATGCCTGTATAGCTGGCCTCCTAATTGTGAATTTGGAACATCTGCTAATTTCAATTTAGATTGAATTAACTGGCTTGCGGCGGCGCCTAAACTTAATTTTCCATCTGTGTAATAAGCACCGGCACCGGCATCAAGGCCGATTTTTTCACTCGATCCTCCTAATACAGGATCACTGCCAAGTGAACCGGTTAGTTTGCCTTTATCAATAGCATATTGCAATCCGCGCAATTCTATACCCAAACCTAACCTTTGGTTTTCATTTCCAACTCTTATGTGATATGAATATGCAATTTGTAAACCTGTACGGCTAGTTGGGCCGGTTTCATCACGATATATATAACCCGCCAAACCACTGCTTAGGCTTTTCAACCTCATATCTCCATACAACATATAAGTTCTGGGATTACCGGGAAATGAATTCCATTGATTACGGTAAGTTAATCCGATCCTGCTTTCATCAGCCATACCTGCTGCCGCAGGATTATACATCGAATTATGCATCATGTATTGACTAGTGAAGTGCAATTGCTGCGCTTTTACGCTGTTTACCCCCGCAAAAAGCCCAACTAAGAGTAAAAATTTTTTCATGTTGAGTTTTATTAAAATAATAACAAGTTAAAGACAAATTTTAACTAAATATTTTACAATTATACTAAATTTTTAAATTCAACGTTGTGCAAATTTTTAAGTTTAAATTTTAACTCGTCCATTCTTATTGATGGTATCTGCGCCTTAATATGGGGAAATAATGTTAAATCCTGATGTAAAATATTTGAATTTACCTCCTTTAAAAGTTTCATTACATCATTCATATTTTCATAATTAAAACTTATTTCCAAAGTTTCCATTCGTTGCTTTTGAACTGCAGGTACAGTTTGCAAAACAAGTGATGCAACAGTTTTATATGCTTTTATCAACCCCGGAACTCCTAATAATGTTCCACCGAAATACCGAACAACAATTATAAGTACATCAGTAAGGTTCCTGCTTTCAATCTGGCCTAAAATTGGCCTTCCGGCAGTTCCTGAAGGTTCGCCGTCATCACTTACGCGATAAACATTGCCTGACAAACCTATTTTATAAGCAAAACAATGATGATTAGCTTTTGGATGTTCCTTTTTTAATTCTGCCAAAATATTTTTAAATTCCTGCACATCACTTAATGGGTAGGCATAAGCAAGAAAGGTACTTCCTTTATCTTTATATTCTGCCACTGCCGGCTTGTCAATTGTAAAATAATAATCCTTCATTTATAGTTCATTTGCTGATGTTTTAAATACCAAATTATTCTTCAAAGTTGCCTGCGCAAGAAAATGTTTGTGAAAAAAAATTTAAACAGAAAAAACTTACAGACTGAATTATTTTTTATTAATTATAAAATCAATCTTGTCGCTTTCAATATATACCGAAGAAATTAATTTACCTTTTAAAACAGGCGAAACTACTCCATCAGCTTCATAATTTGCTGTATTTGTAATAATTCTTGCTTCATCCCAAATATTTCTGTCTATAAAATATTGCAAGGTTTCTTTCCCACCTTCAACAATTACCGATGAAATATCTCTTTTAATTAAATAACTAAAAAGTTCCTCACTAAAATCATGGTTGGTTTTTAAAAATGTAATTTCACCGGACAGTTCATTTTTAACTTCATTTATAATAACCGTTGGTTGAAGGCAATTATATATGTTATAAGTATGTGGAATTTTTAATTGCCTGTCAATAATTATTCTCGTCAAAATTTTTGAATTCCCGGAACGGTTGCTTAAAAATGGATCATCAGCAATTACAGTATTGGTTCCTGCAAGTATTGCATCCTCTTCACCACGCCACTTTTGAACAATAAAATTTGAATAATTGTTAGAAATATAAATCCGTTCATTTGTTCCCGAACCAATAATTTTATTTGCTGTTTGTGCCCACTTCAAAATTATATACGGCCGTTTTTTTAAATGCATACAAATAAACCGGCAATTTAATTCTTCGGCTTCGCCGGAAAGTATGCCTTCAGTAACATCAATGCCTGCGTCAATTAACTTTGAAATACCATTTCCCGCTACAAGCGGATTAGGGTCTTTCATTGCAATAACAACTTTTTTGATGCCCGATTTTATTATAAGATCACTGCAAGGTGGCGTCTTACCAAAATGACTGCACGGTTCAAGGCTAACATACAATGTAGAATGAGGGATAAATTTAGAATCATTTCCATCAACTGAATTAAGGCAATTTACTTCTGCATGAGGCCCACCATATTGAATATGATAACCCTCTCCAATTATTTTGTGGTTATAAACCAATACAGCTCCAACCATAGGGTTGGGAGACACTTTTCCCCTTCCAAGTTCAGCAAGCTGAAGGCACCTTTTCATAAACAACTCATGCTGTTGCATAGAAACAAAAATAATTAAGTTTGCAACAATGAATGCTTATAGTTTTTTCCGTGAAGTGCTGCAAAAATTAAAAACAAAATTTTCTTCCGGCGAAGCCGAAAATATAACGGCAATGATGTTTGAAAAAATTGCAGGTATATCAAAAACAGATTTAATTAAAGTCAAAAATTTAGAAATAAATCAGCCCACAATTAAACAACTGGAAGAAAGTGTTGATAAACTATTTTTAGATGTTCCGATACAATACATTTTAGGGGAAGCATGGTTTTACGGAAACAAATTTTTAGTGAATCCTTCGGTATTAATTCCCCGACCGGAAACTGAAGAACTTGTTGAACTTGTATTAAAAGAATTAAAAAGCGATGCTAATAAAAGCATATTAGATATTGGAAGCGGAAGTGGTTGTATTCCTATAACAATCAAGAAAAAATTTAATCAGGCTAAAGTAACGTCTGTGGATATCAGTGAGGATGCTTTGGAAATAGCAAAACAAAATGCAACGATAATTGGAACGTTTATAAATTTTCAAAAATTAGATTTTCTGGAAAGAGAGAATTGGCAATTGCTCGGCGCTTTTGATATTATTGTAAGCAATCCCCCTTATATACCGTTTTCAGAGAAAGAAAGTTTAGATAAAAACGTTAGGGATTACGAGCCGGAAACTGCTTTATTTGTTGATGAACCTCTTATATTTTATCGTGCGATTGCAGATTTTTCAACAACCAATTTATTGAAAGAAGGTAAAATTTTTATGGAAGTACATGAAAATTTTTCACATTCAGTAAGCGAACATTTTGTACAGAAAGGTTTTATAACAAATGTGTTGAAAGATATTTATGGAAAGGATAGATTTGTAGTTGCGCAATTTCCAAAAGTTTAATCGGCGCCTGAAACTGTTGCTGATGTAGAAGCACCTAAACGCCTTGCAACTTTCATAACTTTTACAATTTCGCCCCAATGTGTCACAGAATCTGCATTTATTACAACTGCCGGTTTAATACTGTCTCCATCATTGATATATCTTCTTAATGCACTCTCTAAAGAATCTCCGGCAATAAGTTTTGTTCCAATGAAAAATTGTTTGTTTTTATCAACACTTACAACAACGCTTTGCTTTTGGCGTGTGTCACTTTTCGATTGAGGGACATTAAGTTTTATAACATTAGGATTTGCAAGTGTTGATATCATCAGGAAAAACATCAACAAAATAAAAAGGATATCGTTCAACGGACCTGTATCCACTTCATTACTTTCTGCCCTTAAATTATTTTTTCTTAAACTCATTTTTAAGCGGATAAAAAATTAACGTGTCGGTTCCTGCAACATATCAATAAATTCACTGCTTGCAGCTTCCATCATATTTGCGGTACGGTTTATCTGGGTATCAAGATATGAATAACCAAGATAGGCAAGCATACCAATAATAAGACCTGTTGCAGAAGTGATAAGTTTTACATACATGGCATCTGCAATTTGTGTTATAGAAGGGCTGGCAATTGTTGCAAACTGTTTAAGCAACAAAACCAAACCAATTATAGTTCCCACAAAACCAAACAAAGGAGCAAAGCGGGCAATAACCGAAAGTATGGACATATTTTTTTCCATTTTATACATTTCAAGTTTACCAACATTCTCCATACTTTTTTCAATTGCATCAATAGGTTTACCAATTCTCTGAATTCCTTTATCAATCATTCTTGCCAAGGGATTAGATGTATTTTTTGCAAGGCTTCGAGCAGCAGAAATATTTCCGTTAACAATATGATCGCGTATAATACGCATAAAGTTTTCATCTATTTTACCGGCCTGCCTTATAACAAGAAGCCTTTCAATAAAAAAGAAAACTGCAAGAGCAAATAAAATAAAAAGAGGAATCATCAAAGGGCCTCCTTTTCCTAATAAACTCCATACCGATTCACTTTTTGCTCCTTCAGATGCAGTTAGAGCAGTTGTAAGAGTATCTGCCTGCAAAAAAATATCGAACATTAATTTAAGTTTTGATAGTGTGCAATTAAATAAATCTTTTTCTATTAAAGGTTAAAAGGCTTTGTTAAATTAGAAATCACTTCTAAGAATTTTCTTCCCAAATCATAGAAAGATGAACAATTGTTTCTGCAGCTTTTGCCATATCATCAACTCCTATCCATTCAAGTTTGCTATGTATATTTTGCATACCTGTAAAAATATTCGGGCATGGCAAACCCATAAAGCTCAATCTGCTGCCATCAGTTCCTCCTCTTATACTTTCAGTATGAACCTCAAGTCCGGTGCGCCTTATAGCTTCTGCGGCATACTTAACAACGTCAGGATATTTTACTAAAACATCTTTCATATTCCTGTATTGCTCCTGCTTTGTGTACTTGTATTTAGCACCGGGAAATTTTGCAACAACAGTCTTTAAAATGCCTTCTAGTTTTTCGTGATGCTTTTCGAGGTTTTCTGTTTTAAAATCTCTGATAATAAATGTAAGCCTTGTATTTTCAGAAATACCATTAATAGATGTAGGGTGTATAAAGCCTTCTTTTTTATCGGTCGTTTCAGGGCTCCATTCATTTTTTGGAAGTGCATCTAAGAAGGCCCCTGCAATTTTCATTGAGTTAACCAGTTTATTTTTCGCATATCCCGGATGAGCAATAACACCACTTATTTCTATTATAGCCCCATCGGCGCTGAAGGTTTCTTCTTCTAGGCTTCCGGCTTCACCGCCATCTAAAGTATATCCATATTCCGCATTAATTTTCTCCATACTTATTTTATCGGTGCCTTTTCCAACCTCTTCATCCACTGTAAATACAATTGATATATCACCATGTTTTAACTGTGGATTTGCTTTAAGGAATTTAACCGCAGCCATTATAGCAGCAACACCGCTTTTATCATCTGCGCCAAGCAATGTTAACCCTGAAGCAGTTATAATGTCTTTGCCAATATGATTTTTTAAATACGGAGAATTTGAAACATTTAATACCTGCGAAGTATCATCGGGTAAAATAATGTCATCACCTGAAATATTGCGGTGAAGAATGGGTTTCACATTAGTTCCGCTGCAATCGGGCGCAGTATCAACATGAGCGCAAAATGCGATAGCCGGAACATTTTTATTAGAATTTGATTTCAACCTAGCATAAACATAACCATATTGATCAGGCTCTATATTTTCAAAACCCAAATCATTTAATTCACCGGCAAGCAGCTTAGATAAATCCTTTTGTTTCTCTGTAGTAGGGCTGGAATTGCTTTCAGGATCGCTTTGCGTATCAATTTTTACGTATCGCATAAATGCGGAAGCAAGATATTCCTTATCAATTTGAATCATAAGTTTTGGTTTAAAGTTGGCCTGACAGCCGATAAATTACGCTATTTCAACAAGTTCAATATCAAACACTAAATCCTTGCCTGCAAGGAAATGATTTGCATCTAAAATTATTGCATCATCAAGAATTTCAGTAACAATAACAGGAAACGGTTGCCCTTCAGGATTAGCAAGTTGAAGTGCCATTCCCTTCTCAATTTTCATATCAGCAGGAATTTGGTCTTTTGGGAATTTCAAAATCGCCTCATCGCTTTTTTCTCCATAACCTTCAGCAGGTGATATGGTAATAGTTTTTTTATCGCCTATTTTCATGCCCGGTATTGCTGCATCAAAGCCTTTAATCATTTGGCCTGCGCCAACTGTAAACTCAAGAGGTTCCCTGCCTTCTGAGGAATCAAACTTTTCACCATTGGTTAAACTACCTGTATAATGTACTTTAACAACATCACCTTTTTTTGCTTCTTTCATTATTTTTATTTTTGTGTTTAATGTATGCCCGCAATATTTAAATTTTCATATAACTATTTAAATGCAGGGTTGTAAAAGTAACACCTTTGAAGTCTATGATAAAAAAAATACTGTTAATCACAATTTCTTTTATAAGTTTTTATGCAAAAGGCAACACAGTAAAGCCGGGCGCTGAAAATTTATCGGAATACTTACCATTGTTAAAAAATAAAAATGTTGGTGTTTTTGCCAACCAAACAAGTATTTTATCAAACAATCATTTGGTTGACGTTCTTATCAGCAAAGGGATAAAGATTAAAAAAATATTCGGGCCGGAACATGGGTTCCGCGGTACCGCGGCTGCAGGTGAGAAAATTAAAAATACCGTTGATAAAAAAACAGGTATCCCCATTGTAAGCTTGTATGGTAAACATTTAAAGCCTACTGAAACAGATTTAGAAGGAATTGATGTTTTGGTGTTTGACATACAAGACGTGGGAGTAAGATTTTACACTTACATTTCTTCATTGCAGTATTTTATGGAGGCTGCGCTTGAAAATGAAATTCCTTTGATAATTTTAGACAGGCCAAACCCAAATGGTTTTTATGTTGATGGCCCCGTGCTTGATACAAAATTTAAATCATTTATTGGAATGCAGCCTGTGCCTGTTGTTTATGGAATGACCATCGGCGAATATGCCAATATGCTGATAGGAGAAAATTGGATAAGTAAACTTGCAAGCATTGCTTATAATAAAAACAAATCTCTTATTAAAGTAATTAAATGTATTAACTACAATCATTCGGTAAAATATAATTTGCCTGTTGCACCTTCGCCAAATTTGCCGAATATGCAATCGGTTTACCTGTACCCTTCTGTATGTTTTTTTGAAGGAACAATTTTCAGTGAAGGACGTGGAACTGATAAGCCGTTTCAAATTGCCGGACATCCGGATATGCCGCAAAACCTTTATTCATTTATCCCCAAACCCAATAAGGCAGCGCATTTCAGCAAATGTTATTATCAAAAATGTTATGGTTTTAACTTTACAGGAACCGTTGATGAAGTTTTAAATAAAATAAACGGAAAAATTCAGATAAAGTTTATAACAGATGCATATAAACTTTTTCCGGGCAAAGACAGTTTTTTTCTTGAAAATAAATTCTTTAATAAACTTGCAGGCAATGATGAATTGATGGCACAGATAAAATCATTTACACCTGAAATGGAAATCAGGGAATCATGGCAGCCGGCTTTAAACGAGTTTAAAATAATAAGAAAGAAATATCTCCTTTATAAAGATTTTGAATAATAATTTTTGTTTTAATGAATAAAAAAGA
>JAFDXB010000030.1 GCA_018268175.1 Bacteroidota bacterium
AGAGTTCCTTTTTTGGATAAAGATTTGGTTAATTATGTAACTGCAATTAACAGCGATGAGAAATATTCAGGCAGTTTTAAAAAGCAGTTGCTTATTGATAGTTTTACGGAATTAATTCCTCGTGAAATATATGACCGCCCGAAAATGGGATTCAGTTTCCCATTTGCAAAATGGCTAAAGAACAGTTCGTTTGTAAATAATGAATTTCAAAAAGCCGGCAAAATAACGGCCTTAAATTTTGAGAAATTTAAAAGTGGAAATCTGCATTGGAGCCAGCTTATATTGTTATTGCATTTAAAATTAAGAGATAAGGCCTGATGATATTGTTCCTTACTTTAAACACATTTGATGCAACAGGTGGAATTGAAAAGGTTTGCAGGATTGCAGGAAAGGCATTCTATGAATATGGAATTGAAAACAATGAACAGATACTAATAAAAAGCCTTCATGATTCTGAAAAGGCAGCATATAATAATGGGTATTTTCCAAGGAATATTTTTAAAGGTTACAAAGGCAATATTCCATTTTACATTTTTAAAACGGCGTTAATTGGAAGAAGTGCCAGAGTTGTAATTCTTAGCCATGTGAACTTGTTACCTGTTGGCTGGCTGATAAAATTCCTTTCGCCAAAAACAAAACTAATTTTAATAACTCATGGTATAGAGATATGGAATCCCTTAAAGATCGGTATTTTAAAAATGCTGAGAAAGTGCGACAGGATACTTGCCGTAAGTTCCTATACACGAAACAGAATCATAGAGGTTCACAAGATAGCGCCTGAGAAATGCTGTGTTTTAAATAATTGCCTTGATCCGTTTTTACAGTTGCCTCAAAAAAACAGCAATTTGGATTTAAGAGAACGTTATGGCTTTGGTAAGGAGGATAAAATAATATTTACTCTTACAAGGATTTCGGCAGAGGAAAGGTATAAAGGCTACGACAAGGTGATTGAGGCACTTGCACTTCTTCAGGAAAAACATCCTTCTGCAAAATATTTAATTTCAGGGTCAGCTGATGCGACCGAAAAAAAGAAAATAATTGATCAGGTAAAATCCCTTAAAATAGAGGATAAAGTCGTTCTTTCCGGCTTTATAGCCGAAACCGAAATAGCCGACCACTTTCAGCTTGCAGATGTTTATATTATGCCAAGTAAGAAGGAGGGATTTGGAATTGTTTTTATAGAAGCAATGTTTTATAAACTACCTGTTATTGCGGGAAATACAGATGGTTCAACAGACGCTTTGCTGAGCGGAAAGCTGGGGATATTAGTGGATCCCGATAATATTATTACTATTAAGGATTCTCTTGATAAAATTCTTTCGGGCAGGAACTCCTTTATTCCTGATCCAAAAATCCTAATGAGCAATTTTGGATATCAGGCCTATAAAGAACACATTGAAAATTTGGTTTGCAGAATTTGATAGTTGATTTTAAAAAAGGATAGATGACGAATTTAGAAATAGATGAAGAAAAATGGGATCAGATAATTCTGCCGAAGGCAAGATTGTTCGACATCAATTTAAAAGAACTTTGGAGGTACCGCGACCTTATTTTATTGTTTGTAAAAAGAGATTTTTCAGCTCAGTTCAAGCAAACAGTTTTAGGCCCGTTATGGCATGTAATACAACCTGTTTTTACCACCATAATGTTTTTGTTTATTTTTAGTAAAGTAGCAAAAATTCCAACCGATGGAATTAATCCGATTTTATTTTACATGAGTGGAATTACAATATGGAATTACTTTAGCCTTAGCCTAACTGCTACCAGCAATACTTTTGTTTCAAATGCAAATATTTTTGGGAAGGTTTATTTTCCGAGGCTTGTTTTGCCGATTAGCACTATCATTAGCAACATTATAAAATTTGCAATTCAGTTTGGCTTATTGCTGATAGTTATGATATATTTTGGCATAAAAAATAAAGAATTCTATTTGTCATTCTCGTGGCTGTTAGTCCCGGTTTTGGTGTTATTAATGGCGGGGCTGGGCCTTGGTTTAGGGATAATTATATCTTCGCTTACAACAAAATACCGCGACCTTACTGTTCTCATAACTTTTGGAGTTCAGTTGTTAATGTATGCCACTCCTGTTGCTTATCCCATGTCTTATTTACGAGGTACATCTATGGGAAATATCATTGCCTGGAATCCTCTTTCACCTGTTATAGAAGGCTTCAGGTATTCAATATTCGGAGTGGGGGAATTTGATGTGAACGGTTTAATTTATAGCACTCTTTTTACTGTGATAATTTTAATTACCGGTATAATTGTTTTTAACCGGGTAGAAAAAAACTTTATGGATACTGTGTAATTTGCACGGTTTCAAAAAAAGAAACGAAATAATTTAATGGGCATAGTAATAAAAGTTGAAGATTTATCAAAGCAATACAGGCTTGGCCAGGTAAGCACGGGAGCTTTAAGCCATGATTTAAATAGAGCCTTTCATAAAATTATTGGAAAGGGAGATCCTTATAAAAAGATTGGCGAAGAAAACGACAGGACAAAGAAGGGAAACAGTGAATATGTGTGGGCATTGAAAGATATAAATTTTGAAATAGGAAAAGGTGAAGTTATCGGAATCATAGGCCGCAATGGTGCAGGAAAAAGTACGCTTCTTAAAATTTTAAGTAAAACCACAACCCCCACAACAGGAAGCATAAAAATAAAAGGCAGGATTGCAAGCTTGCTGGAGGTTGGAACCGGTTTTCATCCCGAACTTTCAGGAAGAGATAACATTTTTTTAAACGGCGCAATTCTCGGAATGACGAAATCTGAAATCAAATCAAAATTTGATGAGATAGTTGATTTTGCAGGAGTTGAGAGATATATTGATACACCTGTGAAAAGATATTCTTCAGGAATGTATGTACGTCTGGCCTTTGGCGTTGCTGCACATTTGGAACCTGAGATATTAATTGTTGATGAAGTACTGGCCGTTGGAGATGCTGAGTTTCAAAAAAAAGCACTTGGGAAAATGAAAAACGTAAGTAGTAAAGACGGCAGGACAGTTCTATTTGTTAGTCATAATATGGCTGCAATAAGAACGCTAACTGACAGATGTATTTATTTGAAAAACGGCCGCATAGCTGCGGATGGGGAAACAGATAAAATAATTAACAGTTATTCATCTGAATCGTTTGAAGATATAGGGCAATTTGATTTTTCAGCATTTCAAAATGAAAACAAACCATTGCAGTTTACAAATGTTTCATTTCTAAACGAAAATGATGATGTAATATCTGTGCCTGTTGCTGGTAATACTTTTAAAATAAAGTTCAGCATAATAAACAGAACGGATAAGATTTATGAAAACTGCTCAGTGGGCATGGGCATTTTTGCAATGGAAGAATATATGTTAGCTGCACTTAAAAACGATACCACCGGAAGATATTACAATATCAAACCGGGAATGAATGAAATTATTTGTGAAATAAAAAGACTTCCGTTAAGCCCCGCAACTTATAAATACAACATCATCCTTAACAACTCTTCCGAAACCTTCGACTGGATAAAGGAAGCAGGAAGTTTTGAAGTTGATAATGGTTTATTTTATCCTTCCGGAAAAATGCCTGCCTATGGCCGGCC
>JAFDXB010000031.1 GCA_018268175.1 Bacteroidota bacterium
AAATTTTCCAAATTCTTAAACTCCACTTTTAAAACTTTAGGAAAAGAATTTTCTGTAATGTACTTGTCAGTATAAACCATATCTGAAGAGTACCAAACATCCAGGCCACAAGCTAAATATTCAAACACTTTATTTGAAACAGCATGGATCGTATTTATAGAAAATGGTTTATAAAGAACTAATCCAATGTGGTACTGAGGCAGTATTTCAGGCAATAAGGAATAATCAATTCCACCGATAAATCTGATGTTTTCATTTTCAGATTTTAATAAAAACTCTTTCGCCTCGCTATCAATATTATAAGAGTAAAAATCAACACTAAAAAAAAGCGAATTTTTATTGACAAAATCAACCAGCTCTTTGAGATACATATTTTTATATCCAAGGGAGCCAATGAAAACCATTTTTTTTCTTTCTAAAAAATCATTTGATACTTTCTTTTGCCAGGTAATTGAGGGGTAATTTGGCAATGTGTCAAAATGTACTTGCGAAAAATTTTGTAATCTATTGTCTATTATAAAAAACTCCAGCCTATTTTCATTTGTCTGTGAAATCCAAAAAAAATCTTTATACATTTTCTTTTCCAAAGAATGAAAATTTCTTGAAAGCCACATCCCCTTTTCATAGGATTCAGGGTCAGTATATTCATGGTAATGAACCATTAATTTAAACTTATTTCCCATTAGTTTTCGATAGAATAAAGCAGGCCATGCAGATAATGTTTCAACATATAAAACCACATCAGGTTTATGCCAAAACAATAGGAAAAGAGTTGAGAAATAATAAAAAGCGTAATTAACGTACTGAAGAATTTTAGATTTTGAAAAGGAAGAAGGGCGATAAATTTTTACTTTTTTATTTACGTAATCTTTTAAATTGTTTTGAGATAATTTTTTATTTGTAGAAACATACAAATTAATATTGTTCACGTTTCCAAAGAACTCAATCAAATTTAAGGCAGGAGGAAATAATTCGATTGGCTGAAAATGAATTAAAAAAACTTTCTTATTATCCCTTAAGCTATTTCTTTTTACCACTTCTTTCTGAAATTAAAATTCCTGGTTAAGAATTTTTATTTTATTAGCAGATTGAACTCTGTCAAACACAAAATCTATATCTCTAATATAAATTGTATTTTCAACACCAAAACTTTCAACCTGACTTAAATTACGTTGAAAAGGATCGTATGTATAAGGCTTAAAATCCATCTTCAAAAGTTTGTGATGTATATCCTTATCATCAAACCCGAATTTGGTACCCGAGCCGTTGAGTTCAATAATTATTGCTTTGAGTGTTGGGTTTAGTAAAGTTTGTGAAGCACCATTTATTACCTCTGATTCAAAACCTTCCACATCTAATTTTATTAGTGATGGAAAAACATCATTTAAAATACTGTCCAATTTTGATACATCTACCACAATGTCATTCTCCAAATTGTTGTTTGAAACATGGTTCATTGTATCAAGGTTTGAAGTAAAACTTATTTTTCCGGGAGCACTCCCCAAAGCAATGTTCAATGCAGTGACTTTATCTTCAATATTATTTAATGAGATATTATTTTTTAAGCATCCAAATGTTGTTGGAACAGGTTCAACAGCAATAGTACGACAGCCAACTTGTGCACTCGCCAGAATAGTATAGCTGCCAATATTTGCTCCAATATCCACAAAGAGATCTTCTTTTCTCATAAAATGTAGTAAAAATCCCATATCATAAAATTCATGTAAGCCGCAATAATAATTTCCTGTGGCTCCGGTCATTCCTCTGCTGATTATAAGTTTACTGTTTTTAGTAAATTCATAAACAATAGTTTTTTTACTAATCATATTCAGGATCTGCCATTTTGCAAAACGAAAAATTGCCTGAATTTTATTAGATCTGTTCAGTGGATGGTTAACAATAAATTTTAAAGTGGAAATAACGCTCATTAATAACTATTAATAATATTAAATCTAACTGTTTATTATTGTATTAATAACTTGAATTAATCTGTCCTTATGGGAATAACCACTAGTTATACAGCGATTATATCCTGCAGCAGCAATTTGGATTCTTTCTAAAGGGTTTGATAAATAATATTTAACCTTATTTAATAGATCATCCATTGTATCAAAATACACAGCTTCTTTTCCGTCTTCAAATAATGAAAGATGAATTTTGCTTTTCTCCGCCAGCATAAAAGTCCCTGATGAGGGCAGCTCGAAAGTCCTGCTATCCTGCTCATCTCTGTTAGCATGTCGAAGAAAATGTAAGGCTATATCCATTCCACAAATTGTTTTAATAAACTCATCACCATAAGCAAAAGGCGCTCTATAATATGGTTTAATAATTTCCCAATATTTGGCATTTTCCCAGCCGGCTCCCGTTACAGAAACGGGAATTCCATTATTTATTAAATGTGCAATATAAGAAGCTCTCACATCCTCATACGATCCAATAAAACCAACCTTTGTTCCGTATTTTTCTTTGTCATCTTTATTTAAAATTTCCGGCTTGTTAAAATCTGGATCATACGAACGTAGACACAACTCAACTTTTTTTACCCCCATTGATTTTAATTCATCAATATTTACTTCCCTTTGAACGAAGATTACATCATACAATTTGGCTGTTTTCCGAAATATATACCAACTTCTTCCGTACAAACCAAATGGATCATCAGTTACTATATTGGCAATTTTTATTTTTGCATCTGTGGCTTTAATAAATTTTAAGGTTGAAGAAAATAAATAAGGTTTATTATCTACCAATATAATATCAGGGGTTTCGTTTTTAGCAATGAACCTAATTTTATTGTTCATTCTAAAAATGCCGGGGCCTATATTAAAATGATATTGTATCTTTTTAAAACTGTTGTTCAAAAACGGCTCTGTATCTAGTGCTATAACATTATTACTTAATTGCGTTAATGCTTTATAACGCCTGAAGGAATTTGAATTGCTGTTTAAACTTCCTATATATAATATTTTTAAATCTTCAATTCTCACAAAGAACATCATTATAGAATGACAAAATCGCTTTGTCTTCTAAGGTAGAATTTTCAATTTTATTAAATGATGGTTCCCAACCATTCCTGAGTTTATCATAAGATTTTTTGAGAACATCATGCAAACTGCGGAAGTCATCATAATTAAAAATGAAACCGTTACCAGAGTCAATAATAATATCAGAATTTCCCTTTGCAGATGATGCTATCACAGGCAAACTAACGGAAAATGCTTCATGAATAACCATCGGGTACATTTCTGTAAAAATGCTTGGCAAAACTAGAAAATCATAATCATTCATTTTGTTAAGCAGTTGTTCCCGGGAAATGATTCCGTTATAATTAAAATCAAATAATGCTTTGCATTTTTCGAAATATTGCAGGTCAACAATATTTCCATAAACATCTAACTCCAATTTTAAACCCTTGATTAATTTAAGCGCTAAACACAATAGGTGAAGCCCTTTTTGATGTTGAATTCGACCGGCAAACAACAGCCTGAATTTTATTTCTCCAAACCTCTCTTTAGTACGGGAATTTACTTTACTGAACGAATGTGGAAAAAAGTAAAAATTTGAAAAGTTATAATTATTTGAATTAATTAAGGCTTTAAACCACGGAGCGATATAAAAAACTTTGTCGCATATTGAAAACAAGTCACCAAAATTTTGGTGTATTTGAATTACATTTTTTTTTATTTGGGATGTCTTAGGTACAACAGGAGAAATATTTTTTATAACTTCTGCAAGAATATTATTCTTAATTTTAATTCTGTTTGAAATATGTGTAGTTACAACACATTTAGCACAGCGGGATGGATTAATAAATAAGTTACAATCCTCAAGTCCTAAAAACCTGAAATCATTTTTATAACATGTTAAATATGGCAGGTGAAACGTAAAAAAAACTTTTATGCCTCTATTTTTTACTGCGTAAAAGTAATCCAGTTCTATCCCTCCGTACATTGAATATTCATGAATATGGCAGATGTCAAAATTGTGTTGTTCTAATATTCTTTCAAATTCTCCGAGGCTGTTCTTTAAATTGTAAACTTTAAAATTTTCAAAAATGTAGGCCGGATCGTTGCCTGCATTTAGCGCGGCAACTTCACATCGAAAATTATGATTACTTAAAAACTGGCAAAGTTTGAAAGTATAATTTTCAATTCCTCCGTTTTTATGAGGTAAAAAATTCCCGGTGACAAATAAGATTTTCTTCACTTTACTTTTTTACGATTATCCATGTAGGATAATGATCTTTTGCAGATACAATAACCTTGTAGTTGTTATCTTTTGCGAATTCATCTACTGCTTGTTTTACACCGAAATATGTTTCGCCAATTTTGCCGTTTAAGTAATCGTGCCCACATAACAACCCTCCATTTTTTACTTTTGGATACCAGTAATAAATATCCTCTTTTACTCCCTCAAAATGATGACGACCATCAAGATATACGAAATCGAGAGTCTTATCTTGAAAATCACGAGATGCACTTACAGAATCCTTTCTAATAATTTCAGACCTTTCACCATGTTTTGCTAATAAAGTTTTAACATCATTATAAATAGAGTCGAATTTATCTTGTTTTATATTCATGTCATCAGGGTATTCACTATCATCGAAGTTTTTCCAGGGATCAACTGAATAAAGTTTTTTGCCAACCCAGTTTGAAAGAATAAAATCACTAAATTCTCCTTTCCAAACTCCAACTTCAACTCCTTTGTTTTTTAAATTCCGCCTGTTTAAAATAAGTGGCAATTCTGAACGGCTCCTTAAATAGCTTATTGAAAAATAATAAGTAAGCCTGTAAATGTCAAAGATAGATTGACGGATAAAAGTTTTTAAACTCATTGATTTTATTTTGAGTAAGTGAGTGTACCAATTGAAATATTAAACTGTAATGCTATTTTCTGAAAATATTACGTTCTGGATAAAATGAAATGTACATTTTCAAAATTCTGTTTTTTTTTTGCTTAAAAGATAGTTTGTAAAAATTGTTACAAGTATTATTTTCGATTTGAAAATGCGCTATTACAAGAACATTTATTTTATATTAATTCAGTTAACCTTATCCCGGATTTTTTAAATGCTATGTATGCCTTCTGAAGTTCCCCAGTATTCCTGACGTAACGTAAAATTGCTTTAAAGTTGTTGCGAGCACTTTTTTTTAAAATGCTTTTTTTCTCCTCTGGGGAGAAAGGGAAATTAAATTTCTGAAAAGCCTTTTTCAAATACAAATGATTAAAACATAAATATTTAAATTTATTGTTTATTTCCTGCCCTGCATGCCTGCGATAATTTAAATATTGATTTGTATGCAGCAATACAGAAGAAAAAACAGGAACCTTTAAGTTAAAAAACATATCATTTGCAGGTCCGAAATTTGTGTCATAACCGCCAATTTTGTCAAAAAAATTTTTTCGAATAAATGTTCCTCCGGGCCCAACATTTAAACACCATCTTTCCAAAAAATGCTTTCTTAAAATTTCCTCACCTTTAATTAAAGTAGTTTCAATGATATCCGAATGGTAATATATCATACTAAAATTTGCATCAGGGATTCTTTCAAATTCGCCAATTAAAAAATCTAATGCATCCTCATTTATTGTATCATCGGAATCTACATACATGATAAATTGACCATTCGCAAGAGATGCTGCGTGATTTCTGTTTGGATAATCGCCCAGATTTTCTTTGTTTATAAATACCTTTATCCTATTGTCGGAAGAAGCGTATTTTTCTGCAATTTCCACTGTTGAATCTTTACTGCAATCATCCACAATTAAAAGTTCAAAATTTTTATACGTTGACTTTAAAACACTTTCAATTGCTTCTCCTATAAATTTTTCTCTGTTATAGGATGTCATTAAAACACTAACTAACGGATTACTCATTAAAACTTACACTTTTAGTTTTAAGCAGAAAGTGAAACATCTGAAATAACAACCTGCTGAAAAAAAATCTAACCTTTTTATACTGCTTAAGAAAAAACCCAGATATCTCTTTATTCTATTTTCACGAATCAATTTTATTTGGCCGCGACTGAGTTCGCACTTTTCATTAAGTAAATACTTCCACTTGATTTTTGCTGCTCTCACAATAAAATATTTTTGATCGCTGAGCTCTTGCTTTTCATGCAGACGCTGCCATACAAGGTCTGGCCGGAACAAAACCACAGAATATTGCAGCGCCAGTTTATACCATAAATCAGAATCACTGATCATTCTCTCATTTTCAAAACCTCCGTTTTTCTCAAAGGCATCTCTTCTGATAATGTAATGTAAAGGTCCGGAATTAAATAAAGGGAATTTAAAGAAATGCATTTCATAAGATTCCTTTGAACTTACTTTAACCGGATTTATTACAGCAGAGTTTTTAACACAAATTCCTAAAGATGTATCAGGATATAGTTCCATGGCCGCTAACATTTCTCCTAAACATTCCGGTTTAATTAAATCATCACTGTCAACATATTTTAAATATTTTCCCGTTGCTAAAGATGCTGCATAATTTCTGTTAGGATAATCTCCCAAATTTTGCCGGTTTATAAAATATTTTATCCTTGAATCTTTAGCAGCAAACTCTTTTATAACTTGAACTGAATTGTCTGACGAATTATCATCAACAATTATAAATTCAAAATCGGAAAAATCAGAATTTAATACACTTTGAATTGATTCAGCTATTAAGGTTTCGCGATTATAACATGTCATTATTACACTAACAAGCGGAAACATCCTTTTCAACTATTGTTTTTAAATATGTTCCAATTATATTCCAGTTATATTTTTCCTCTGCAGTTTTTCTTCCTTCTTCCGAAAGTTTTATTCTTTCGCTTTTATTAAAAAGTAATTTCACAACAGAATTAGCGAATTTTTCCGGGCTATCTGCAATTATGATATTACCGTTATCCATATAGCATATTCCTTCTGCTCCTAATGATGTTGATACTACCGGAACCCCCAAGCTCATGGCTTCCAGAATTTTTAATCGCGTACCACTGCCGGTTAGTAAAGGAACTATTGACACTGCAGCTTTATTATACCATGATTTAGTTTCATCAACGCTACCAATTAGTAAAATGCTATCATTATTTTCTATTGAATATTTTTCAGGAAGCTTACCTGCACCTACAATTAAAAGTTTTACATCCGGAATCATTGATTTAATTAAAGGAAAAACATTCACACAAAACCAATGAATTCCTTCTGCATTCGGAATACTCCATAAACTTCCGCAGAAAATAATTTCTTTTGGAGAATCTTTTAAGACAGTTTCATTGGATAATTTATCAGGAATATCAGTTCCGTTTGGAATTACATACACAGGTAATTTATTTTCATTCAACTTTAAAAAACTTTCCTTGTCCTCTTCACTGCAACAAATTATTGAGTCCATAAGCTTGTACAAATCCCTGTCTGTTTTATCGGCTAACAATAACTTTTGTTTATTTATTCTGCCAACTTTAAAAGCTGATCTTGCTAAATTCAGTTCCACATTATGAGCATTAAAAAGAATTTTAGCGCAAGGATTTAGTCTTCGTATCACAGGCACACAATATATTGCCGAGTGTGTATCAGGAATTACGACATCGAATTTTTCACTGGTTAACGCTCTTTTTAAACTATTATAATATCGCAATAAGTTACCATCAGCAGGTCCTTTAAAAGATCGTCTGATAATTCGGTAGCGTAAAGCATTTTTTAATTTTGATAAATATGATCGTTGGTTAATAGCTGAACCGAATGAACTGTAAATTTTTAAATGTGCTAAAGCAGGAAATTCATTATAAGATTTAGAAAATGAGTTAATATCCTGATGTATTACTACACTTACATCAAAATACTTAGCAAGTTGGTTAAGTATATTTATACAGCGAAGCATCCCTCCATTAGTAGCAGGATAAATATTTTCGAATGGAAGAATTACCAATATTTTTTTCAATTAAATAATTTTTTAAAAAACATCAAACTTCCAATAATCTTTTTTCCAATCTTAAAAGATTTACTGTTTTCGTACACAAGCTGAAGATTATGATAATCCAGTATTTTATCTGTGAGTGCCATTTCACAAGCCTGCAATTCCAAATCTCTTAAAGCCAATGCATTTGTAGCATTCAGCACATCTATATTTTCTTCAACATCCTTTTTAATAATGAGGTGCAGTAGTGGTAATGAATAATTAAATTTTACATTTTTGCCGGCATAAGCTTCTGTCATCAGCGATCCTTTTCGCACATAATAATTGTAAAGAACTTCGTTAACAGTTATTCCTTTAAATTTCTTCAATATGCGGTATATCCAATGTGCGTCCTCTCCTATTTTTCCTGCAAAATATGGATGGTATCCGCCAATTTCAGAAATAACATTTTTATGTATCATCATAGAAGGGCAACAAGTTGGTGAATGCCCTGCTTTTCTTTTATATTGGTAATGTAAAAATTCAGACTTTAAATCAGAATTACTTAAGGAAACATTTTCGGCAACATAATTTTTATCGCCACAAAATTTATATTTTGTAAAACAAACACCAAGTTGATTATCTTTTAAAAATTCTCCAACCTGATATTTAATTCGGTCAGGTTCTGAATAATCATCGCTGTCCTGAAAAGCTATAAATTCCCCATTTACTATTTTCAAAGCCTCATTAACTGCCCCTACTTTTTTAGTGTTTATTTTAAAATCTAATACCTTTATTCTTTTGTCAGCGAATGCCCTTAAAACAGAAAGTGTATCATCTGTTGAAGCATCATCTATAAGAAATATTTCTAAGTTTTGATAAGATTGATTTATGATAGAATTTATTGCCACTTTAACAAAAGCAGCAGAATTATAACATGGAATAATCACAGATACTAAAGGCTGTTCCCGAATCATTTAAATAGGAATGTTCTAAAAGTCTTTTCTAACAAATTTTCTGCTTTAATATTCCCGTATTTTACCCAAATAAATGGATTAAATTCTGCAAAGCAATTATAAAATTGAGTTACAGCATTATTAGAATATTTTCTAACCGAAATTATTTTTTCATTTAAATAATTTCCGGAACCAAAAATCAATATTTTTTTATAAGGAAGATTTAGAATATTATTTGCAATCTCTTCGTCACCATAATCTTTGCCGCAATCAAATTTCACGAAAACATTTTCCCAATCAATTCTTTTCACTCTTCTTTCCCAGGCTTTGGCCGCATCTTCAGCATTTTTATAATGAAGAAAATGAATTTCAATTCCGCTTTCGCCTAATGTAGCAAGTGGAAAAGCTTTGCCTGAATTAATTTTATTCATTTCTGCATACCTGGATTGTGGAATAAAAATAAGCGGATAAGACAAAAAGGTTTTCGGGTTCTCCAACAGTTTTAAATAGCAGGGTGCCATGATCATCAAATTGATAAAGGGAGTATTAAACTGCCTTTTTGAAAGTTTATATATTTCCCCGGCCCAGCAATCATTTGAAAAAATACAGAATTTTGAATTCTTCAAACGATTTACATACCATTTAATGAAATATTTTTTTAGGTAATATCTCATTATTTTTTGGCTTTATTTAACCAAATCCTGATAGCCATGTTTAAGCCAACCAGGCGCCGTAAAATTTTCATTTTAAAGGTGTTAATAAATGCGATTTCCGGATTAAGCCTTGCAGCATTTTTAAGAGCGTTGAGTTTTTCATAACGACTGTTTACCGAATCTCCTGTTGAAAGAAAAAAGTAGAAATTTGAAAAGAAAACTTTTATTTGCCGGCTAAATTTACCTTCGGAAGTTAGAATTTTTTCCCATTTCTTAAAAAAATAATTCAAGCGGTTCACATCTCTCGTTTGAGATATCCTTTTATCTCCATGTGTACGCCATAGGCCGGTTACTCCTTCCAGATATTGATAATTAGCTCCTTTAATAAGCCCCATGCAATGAAAATCTATTTCTTGATTTCGCTTTACATTTATATCCCAGCCACCGATTTTTTCAATCAAACTCCTTCGCATTAAAAATGAAAAATTAACAATACAATGTTCAGATAAGAATTGCTCAATTAAATTTTCCGAAGAATATGATTTTATTAATGAAAATTCATCAGGATCTCCTTTTTTCCAATCACCCCAAACACCATCTACATCCATGTTGTTTTCAAGGTATTTAACCTGTAAAGCTATTTTATCAGGTTCCAGCATATCATCTGAATCTAGATATTGAATATAGGATCCGGATGATTCCTCAAAGCCTTTATTTCTGGCAGCACAGGCTCCTGAGTTATTCTGAGAAAAGAATTTCACCAACAAATGTTTACTCTGAAAGGATTTTACCTTTTCTCCTGTATTATCTGTTGAACCGTCATCAACTATTATACATTCCAAATTTCGATACTGCTGATTTTCTAGAGATTGTAAAGTCTCCATTAAAAGATCAACTCTGTTATATGTTGGAATTATAACTGATACAAGAGGATTATTTGTAGGCGACAAATAGTGGTCTGACATTGTTTAAAGAGTTCTTTTCATCATCTGAGAGCCCGAGATATTTTACTTGTGAGAAGCCGGCATTCTTCAAGCCATCTGTTATGAAATCAATATCTGTATTAGCATTTCCTTCAAAATATAAAGTTGATGCCGTAACCTTGTCAAGAAAACTGAATAATTTTTCCTTCGCTTTTAGATGCTCGATTACTGCAAGACAAAAAACAATATCAAATTTTTCATCAAAACCATTTTTAAAATTCTCATCCTCTATATCTGCACATTTAAAATTCAAATTATCTGCTTCGTTGTATTTTGAAAGTTTATTCGATAAGGCAACTTTATCAGCATCGTATTCTAAACCAAGCATTTTATACGGCTCATATTTTATTAAGGCGCACAATGTTCCACCAATATTACTGCCTATATCAAGAATTTTTTTTCCTCTAATTTCATTTGCCTCTATACCAAATCTTTTCAATCGTGCCGCAGTGTCCCTCTGGCTTTCATCAGGGGAAACAGAAATATTTTTTAAATCAAATGAGCTGTAAATATTTTTAGTTTGCAGGTTATGCCTGCCGGCAGAATTACGAAGCGTTTTAAATGAAATGCTGGAATCAAGCATTTGCTTTTTAAATCTTCTGTTTAAAAGTGTACGGATCTGATCTTCATCTTTTATGGAAAAAATACCTCCTATTGAAGTTTGTGATTTATTAAGAATGCACATGTTATCAGTAAGATAAGGGCTTTCCATTCCCTTTCCTGTTATGTCATAAGAATTAAAGAAGTTTTTTTCATCCGTCTTTGCAATAGTTTCAAAATCTATAATTTTAATTCCTTCTTCAGTTACAAAAATATTTCTTGCATGAAAATCACGATGTACATAACCTTCATTGAAAATATCAAGGAGGCTCCAAAGAATTTCTTCCGCGATTTGCTCTGAAGGATTTGAAATTTTATCAAGCCTTGCTATCGCAGGAAAATATTCTATAATCACAGAATTCTCATCCTGTGCATAAATTTCAGGACACCAGCTATAATTCTTAAAAACTGAATATGCAAGAAGTTCATTCTTATGTGACTCTCTCCCATCATCGGTATTAAGATACGTTTTTCTTACAGCTTTCTTCCCGTTGTGCTCAATCAACTCTGATTTTGATCTTCGTGAATTGTAAATATCTCCGGTGCTTTCAAGTAATTCATTCTCACTTTTTTTATAAAGTATGCCATCAGCAGCTCCATACATCTCAAGTTTTTCCAGGTGATCATAATGGTCTTTGTCCCTTTGTCCAAGAATTACAAATTTTGGTGAGCCAATTATTGAAAGGGGTGGCACTGTGCCTGAAACGGTAGTTCCCATGCCTATTATGCAGCCATCTCCAATGGAGGTACCGGGCACAATGCATACGTTCATCCCTATCCATACATTTTTTCCTATCACTACCTTTTTTTTAACCATCCTATTATCATAAGGAAGTGCATTTCCTTTATAATCATGATTAATTGAATACATTGTTAGGTTCCGGCTTATATGAGTGTTGTCTCCGATTTCAATTCCGCCCTCGCCTCGAATGTAGCAGTTTGAATTTATATGAACATTTTTGCCGATCTCAATATTTTCTGCACCGGTAATAAAATGCGATACACCCCATAAATGTGAATCAGGACCAAACTTTTTAAATTTATAAATGTTCCTTTCTTCTTTTTTATTTAATTCCGGAAGAAGAAAAGAGGCAAGTTTTTTCCTAAATTTATTTTTTAATTTTTCTATTAGCTTCATTATTTCCAAGTTTGCTCCATTAAAACAGAGGGCCGGCCATAGGCAGGCATTTTTCCGGAAGGATAAAATAAACCATTATCAACTTCAAAACTTCCTGCTTCCTTTATCCAGTCGAAGGTTTCGGAAGAGTTGTTAAGGATGATGTTGTATTTATA